>CAJATL010000424.1 GCA_903944895.1 uncultured Bacteroidota bacterium | reverse complement strand
TTACAATGTTATTTCTTTAGCATCCTATCTGTTGCCAACCATTGCCAAAATTAGTGCGAAAAATATTTATTGCAACAAATTTTATCTGTATCATTTGCAAGGGGTTATCTTCGGTTGTTTTTTCATGCGGAATCGCTGAGGTTTAGTTGCTTGCTTGCCGGGTTTGGATAAATATTCAGATTTGATAAAGTTGTCTTTTCGGCTTCATTAATGCCAACATTTGAAGAGGCATAACTGATTTTCCAGCCTTGTCCGCGATTACTGCTGTTGGTGTTGAAGGTGATGAAAAACTGGCCGCTTGGTGAAGTGATGGGTTCCGGAATCTGATTCCCTGAAAGCGTGGCCAACAGTTGCTGATTAGCAAGGTTATAAACTTTAACAACATCAGCGCCGGCTTCCGTATCCAGATAATCAAAATACAAAGTGGTCGAATAGGCAAATTGTGGCTGAATCCGCCACATACAAACGGTGTTGTTGTTGTATTGGAAATTTGCACTACCATCATCAAACGAACCTTCAGGCTCGGTGTAATTCTGCATTCCGGTGCACCAGGTTGGCATGTAAGCTTTGTAGGTTGCCATAAATCCGTTTGCTGTAACACTTTCGTTCGAATTAAAAACCACGAGCATTTTATTTCCTGTCGAAGAAATTGCTGCCGGCAGGGTGCTGCCCGAATATTCTCCCAAAAGTGGGGCATCAGTATTTTCGCCATCATAAATCCTTACAAAATCCATGTTCGATTCGGTTTCAAACCTTTCGAAGGTAAGCTTAATGTAGGTAACCGAGTCAACTTCGGTTTGTGGAGAAATCAGCCACTGACAGTTAATATCGTTGGCGTAATCTGCTTTTGGTCCGCTGCAATCATCGATAGTACCGTTAAACCATTTAAGTGTTTGTGATTGAGGAGGAGTATATGGATATTTGTTGGGATCCGGAATAAAATTCCTGATCATGGCATTACTCTGGTTAAAACCACCGGCATCACTGACGAGGAAAAATCCGTTGCCTGAGCCGCTCCATCCAAAATTAAAATGATAATAAGTGTCATCGACTTGTTGCTGATAGCCATCTACAACAAAAGCATGGCCACCGCTATTATCCTGACCCGAATAATAAACAGGTTGCTCCATATCCATTTGTTGGGTAAGATAAGCTTTCCAGGTTGTAACATTTCCTTTGTAAAGTATCTGTGCATTGCTGGCATAGCCGAAGTAGTTTTTTATTGCAGGCACTACATCCTGGCTGTAGGCGCCTGATCCGTCGGGGGCATACATCATATCTACCGAAACTCCGCAATGATATTGTAAAAGTGCGATCATCTCGTTGTAGGTATTATCCGATGATCCGACCATTCCATCGAAATCGTAGGTGGTGGCGCCAAAATTCGCAGTTTGTGTTCCATAACCCGAAGCATAGTAGGAGTGGCTGCCTGTTCCTTGTTGCGGATACCTCCAGTGATACATAATCATCGACATTGCTGTAGCAACGCATCCGGCATAGACATGTCCGCCAGGTCCGCTGGGATCAGCCGGGCACATGGCGTTGTATGGATCGTCCTGATTCCATAAACAATTTACTATTGGTTCCATATCGCGGACATTTCCAAGAAATGAAAGGTCATCAGTTTCTGGTAATCTGAGGTTATTCCAGGCATTTTCGACTTCAAGAGGTGCAGTATAATCTGTTGTTCTTACATAAGTTACCTGTTTGCCAAATTGATTAATTACGTACAAAGCATTGTCAGGGATGGTTTCAGGGTTGTATTTGCTTTCAAACGAAAAACCAACAACCGGATAAATGCAGTCATCGGCAGGAACTACAACATACCCGCCATTGCTGAAATTAAAAATGTAGGTTACAGCTTCGTTGTTTTCGTTATTAACAAAAGTTTCGGTAATGTCAAAGCCGGCAGTAGTGCCCGGGTTGGTTAAGATGTATTTTTGATTGTAAAATTTGGTGGCAACCTGTTTTGCTTCGTTAATTTCTACCTTTTTTGCGAAGGCTGAAGTCACGAAAACCAGCAGTGTGAGGAGGAAGAGCAGATTTTTAATTTTCATAAATCGAATAAATTTGGTTAATAACAAATTAATAAATAATAAAAAACCGGGCAAAAATTCAGGATGATGTACCCTGATTCTTTTTGCCCGGCAAAATTAATTTTTAATATTAATCTAATCAGCTTTTTATGCAGATCATAACGAATTTTTAACTATTCTTAATTAATGATAATCTTTTTGGTTGTTGTGCCCTTATCGCTCTTAATGCTAAGGAAATAAACCCCTGAAACGAACCGGATTGTATTAATAGTCTGGATGAAATTTCCAGCCTGAACATCCGAAATCTGGTTCAGCACCTGCTGACCCGTGGCGTTTGTCAACGAAATTTCGATCTGACCGGATTTGTTGCTCAAATAATTGATGTTCAAAACATCGTTTGCCGGATTAGGATAAGCGGTTACGATTTCGAATGGCAATTCAACCCATTCGTCAACACCAACAAGGCTTCCGTAGATGCCGATATTATCGATAAATACGTTGTCGCCCTGGGCATAAAAATAATCAACTAACCGGCAGCTCGATTGCAGGGTAAGCGAAAATGCTGAGTTGGCATAATCGGCCAGGTTAAATTGGCGGGTTACGAATGGATCGGTGTTGGTAACCGGATTAAAATTGAGGTTGCCTTCAACATCAGGAATTTGTGTTCCGTTGGCCAGAACCCTGAACCACGACAATTTGTTACCTAAGCTAAAAGTTTGACGCAATGTTACGAAAAGATAAATGCCGTCAACCTGGGTGGCATCAACATTACAAACACTTGCACTTGCCTGAAAATCGACATTTTGGCCCCAGGCCTGTTCAGGTGTTGTTGCTGTGGGGCTTCCTACCCAACCGGATAATGAGCCGCCACCTGTAAAATGAAGACCATAATTACCTTCAAAAGCCGAACGTTTATCAACTTTGATGATGGCTTTTGAATTGGCTGAAAGTTCGAGTGTTGTTGAAGTGGCATTTTCAAAATCTTCTTCAAAAGGTAAACTCATTCCTTCAAGGGTCATAAAACCTTCGTAAGTCTTGCTAAAGGTTCCGTTTGCATTCGTGGCACTCAAAATTACGTCATAACTTCCCGGAGTCAGAAATTGTACTTCAGGATTTTGTGAGGATTGGGTGGTGCCATTTACAAACATAAAGCTTTGAGGATTAAAATCCCAGTTCCACGAAGTTGGATTGTATAACGAGAGGTCGGTAAACGTTACGGGTGTGAAAATGCAGGTTGCGGTATCAGATACCGAAAACTGAACGTAAGGTACCGGGTTTGCAGAAACGGTGATGTAATCGGTTTTTGTCATTAAATTGTCTCCAAAAGCATTTTGAACCGTGAGACTTACCGAATAAACACCCGGAGTATTGTAGGTTATTGTTGGATTTTGGTCGGATGAAGATGAAGGTGTTCCTCCAGCGAAGTCCCATGTCCATGAATTGGGAATACCAACTGATAAATCAGTAAATTCTATAGCAGTACCGGGTGTAATAATTGTAACCGGTGTCGAAAAAGCTGCCATTGGTTGAAAAGGTACCAGTCTGACCGAATTAAACGCGTTAATTCTTCCTGCTCCAAGCATCCCGATATAATCAGGATTCACAGCATCAATATTATCACAACCCGTTTCGAGTATGAGTTCAACATTATCTGGTGTAAGGGCAGGGTTTATTGATAAAACAAGACTTGCTAAACCTGAAACAATCGGGCAGGCCATCGATGTACCCGAAATATAATCATAATATCCCATCGTGCCATTGGCAAAAAAAGTACTCAAAAGGCCGCCTGGGCCAGGTAATCCAATACCACCCGGTGCCGAAACATCCACTGAAGTATTATAATTTGAAAAGTCAGATTTATGATCGTTTTCATCAGTTGAAGAAACCGAAATTACATGATTGTAATTTGAAGGATAATGTGGGGTTGTAACATTATCGTTACCTGCTGCTGCAACACAAACAATACCCATGTTGTAAGCGGTATTCATCAGGTTTTGTTCGGTTGTCGAAAAACTCGAACCTCCAAATGACATGCTGATAACATCAGCACCATTATTCATTGCCCAGGTAACACCTGCAACCATGTAAATTCCGTTAGCCTGATTGTTGTTGGAGGATTTTACTGCGATGATGCTGGTATTATAACCAATGCCTGCAACACCAATTCCATTGTTGGTGATGGCAGTTGCCAGACCGGCACAATGCGTTCCATGACTCCAGTCGGCTGCGCTGCCACTGTTTGGTGGACTTGAGTTATTAATGTTATAATAGGTATCACGCTGTAAAACAATTTTATCAGCAAGGTCAGGATGGCTCGACCAGATGGCGTTGTCAACAATGGCAACTTTAATATCAGGCGAACCTTGTGTAACGTCCCATGCAGCTTCGGCATCGATAACATCCAGGTGCCAGTTCCAGTTGCTTGGGCCGTTTACCAGGTTGTAGAGGCTGTCGTCGGGAGTAAAATCGCAATAATGCATCGGAACTTTTTCGGCATATTCGATTTCAGGTTTTTTCATGAGATCGGCAATGGCCTCTTCAAGTTTAAAATGGTCTTTGATCGAAAACTGAAAGGTGCGAAGTAATTTTGGATCATCGATGTCGATCGGGCGGGAAATGGCCGTGACATCATATTTATCCATAATATCGCGGAAATAGGTAGCATCCTGCATTTTTACAGATTTGTCAGCCTGAACCACAATCTGAGGATTATAGGAATCCTTGAATTTAACATACAATTGTCCGTCCTGGTAGTACTTTTCGTAAGTTTGAGCGTAGGAGCCGAAATTTAGAAAAAGCATGGCAATCATTACCAATAAGAACACCGCTGGGAAATTTTTTGAATAGGTTTTCATGCGTTAAATGTTTGATGTTATTAACTTTATGTTTTGAAAATCGAAAAAGATATTAATTACATTGATTTGTTTTCTAATGCGCAATATTACAATTATTTTGTTAAAGTCCGGTAAAGTTGGTTCAAATTCTAAACCTTCAATAATCTTG
>CAJATL010000423.1 GCA_903944895.1 uncultured Bacteroidota bacterium | reverse complement strand
GTCACGCATCCTTACTTGAGGCAACCTCACAGGCCGAATTCCTCGAGGCAAGCTATCCGTACGAAGGTTGGAAAGATTTTGCAGATGAATTAGACAAACTTGGTGTCAAAATCCATAATTTCATCATTTACGTCGAAAATAGCTGGAAAACCTGACAACAATGACAACAATCACAACCTGACAACCATCACAACCCGACAACAACCACAACAATGACAACCCAACAACAACCACAACAACCACAACAATCACAACAATGACAACCACCACAACAACCACAACAACCACAACAATCTTCCCCTCTTTTAACATTTTTTACTTGCATTTGTAATAATGTTGAGTAATTTCGCTACCTAATTAATAAAATTGTATGATTGATGCTTTAATCACATCCAAGACACGGATCAAGCTGATAACAAGGCTTTTCCTCAACAGCAATGCCAAATCGCACCTGCGGGGACTTGCCGGTGAATTTGGTGAATCATCCAATGCCATCCGTCTCGAACTCAACCGTTTCGAGAAGGCAGGGCTACTAACCACAAGCCAGGCTGGGAATAAGAAGAACTTTCAGGCAAACACCCAACACCCACTCTACACCGACATCCACAATATTCTGCTCAAACACCTGGGTTTCGACCAGATCATCCAAAAGGTAATCGAAGGACTCGGCGACATCCGAAGAGTTTACATTACAGGAGATTACGCCTGTGGAAGAGATACCGGGATCATCAATCTGCTATTTGTTGGCAACCAGGTTGATACTGATTACCTTGCCAACCTTGTAAAAAAGGCAGAAGAACTCATTAAACGAACCATACAATACGCCATAAAAACCGAAACCGAAGCAACCGACTATCTCTTTGGAAAAGGCAACACCGAATTCCTTCTCCTCTGGCAGGAGGATAAGTAATCTTGCAGGATAAAGGGATTTTTTTGTTTAAAAGAGTTTGTTTTAAAGGCATAAAGCCCTGTAGGTTACACAAATTGAGTGTGACTGACGTGGCGAAGCTGTAAGAAGTTGTCATTGTTGTCCACTTCGTGTTGTCATTGTTTTCCGCTTCACGTTAGCACCCATCACAACAATGATAACCTGACAACAATGATAACGTGACAACCACAATAACAATCACAACTTCTTCAACCCGACAACAATCACAACCCCGATTACCTGACAACAAAAGATAACAACCACAACCCAACAACCCGACAACTTTAAAACATGAAACACGCGCTTATCACTGGTGCTGATGGCTTCATAGGTTCTCATCTTACTGAGTTACTTCTCGAAAGTGGTTACAAGGTTAGGGCATTAGCCTACTACAACAGTTTCAATTACTGGGGCTGGCTCGAAGATATTCCTGCAAATGCAAATCTGGAGATTGTTACCGGCGATGTGCGCGACCCACATTTTGTAAAGCATATCATGCACGGTGTTGATATTGTATTTCATCTTGCTGCATTAATAGCTATCCCATACTCTTATCATGCAACCGACAGCTATGTGGATACCAATATCAAAGGAACCTTAAATGTTTGCCAGGCAGCAAAAGAATTAGGTGGTATCAGGGTGTTGGTTACTTCAACCTCTGAAGTTTACGGTACTGCACAATATGTTCCTATCGACGAAAAGCATCCCAAACAAGCCCAATCGCCTTATTCTGCAACAAAGATTGGCGCTGATGCAATAGCCATGAGTTTTTATAATGCATTTAATTTACCGGTAACCATTGTAAGGCCTTTTAATACCTACGGTCCGAGGCAATCGGCAAGGGCTATTATTCCAACAATCATTTCACAGATTGCCGGTGGAATGAAAGAAATTAAGTTAGGCGACCTTACCCCAACCCGTGATTTTAACTATGTAAAAGATACCTCAAGAGGTTTTGTAGCTATAGCAGAATGTGATGCAACCATAGGTAAAGAAATTAACATTGCCTCCAATTATGAGATTTCGATGGGCGATACTTTAAACCTGATAAAAAGCATCATGAAAAGTGATGTTCGGTTTATTACAGATCAAGTACGTTTAAGGCCTGAAAATTCAGAGGTTTTCAGATTGTGGGGAGATAATCGCCTGATTAGTTCATTAACGGATTGGCATCCTGAATACACCATCGAAACAGGATTAAAAGAAACGGTTGATTGGTTTTACAAACCTGAGAACCAGAGAAATTACAAAGCAGGTATTTATAATTTGTAAAGTAAAATGGATAAAAGTAAAGAACAGATATACCGGCAACTGATGTGGGATTACAACATTTCGCCAGAGGAAGTTGACAAACTTGTTAAAGGCGAAACAGAATTTGCCGGTCATTATGATATTAATAGTCTTTTTGTTAAAATGCTAAATAATTTATCATGGTATGAAATAATAGAAATTTTTCAGATTGATAAAATTAAACTTTTACTAACAGATGAAATAATAAACAAGTTAAGATTCAAATCTATTCAGGATAATTATGCAAGACTTAAAGGATTATTACGAAACGAAACTGTATCCTCTGCAAAATGGAATTCTGCAAATAATGAACAATTTACATACCCAATTTTATCTAACAGGTGGTACGGCGATTAGCAGGGCGTTTTTTAATCACAGATATTCTGATGATCTGGATTTTTTCATGAATGCAAATAATGACTTTTTAAGTGAATTTAATAAAACCATAAATGCTATAAAAGTCCATTGTGAGAAAGAAAAGATTAGTTTCCTAAAAAATAAACTTATAATTTTTGATAGTTTTGGACAATGCTTTATTGAGAAAGAAGATGTTCTTCTTAAAATTGATTTTGTAAATGATATTCCAGAAAGGTTTGGTGAAATTATAAAAAGTAATGAATATTCGAATATTGATAGTTTGCAAAATATTTTATCGAATAAAATTACATCATTGTTCAGATACGAACCTAAAGATATTGTGGATATCTGGATAATCGCAAAAAATACAAAATTCAACTGGAAAGGGATGATTTATCAGGCAAAAGAAAAAGAACATGGCGTAGAACCAATTATTAGTGCAGACATTATAAGAACTTTTCCGCAAGACCGATTGGAACAAATTAAATGGACGAGAAACTTTGATTCTTCAGAAATTATTAACGACTTAAACATTATTTCAAAAGAAATAATATCCGGCTCCGACAATTCCATTTGTAATACAAATATCAAAATAGAGGATGCAATAATAAATTGGAGGGATTGAATTACCAGGTAACATCGATAGACCCTGTAACTTGTTTATCCACCGCCAGAGGCAAAAGCAATTATTCCAACCATTACACAAATTGCCAATGGCATCAAAGAGATTGAGGGTGTGTAATAGTAGATTAATCCTTTTTAGCATTTATTAGCTTTGGCGATATTACACACCCTAAAATTGGGGGATCTTACCCCAACCCGTGATTTTAACTATGTAAAAGATACCGCAAGAGGTTTTGTAGCAATAGCAGAATGTGATGCTACCATAGGTAAAGAAATTAACATTGCCTCCAATTACGAGATTTCGATGGCCCATACTTTAAACCTGATAAAGAGCATCATGAACAGTGATGTTCAGTTTATTACGGATGATGTCCGTTTAAGGCCTGAGAATTCAGAGGTTTTCAGATTGTGGGGAGATAATAGTCTCATTTGCAATTTGACCAAATGGACACCGGAGTACACCATCAGGCAAGGACTGGAAGAAACTTTACAATGGTTTTTGAAAGAAGAGAATCTTAATAAATACAAAACTCTGATTTATAATTTGTGAGCGGAATAATGTTTGAAGTGGAACAAGGTTTTACGTTAGATTGAATGATATGCATATAATAGATTTCAAATGGTTTTACATTAAATTTACAATTGTGGCATTATTCTCCTCAAGTTACCCCACAAAAATGATGAATAATAAACCAAATGATGAATTTTTTTAAATCTGGAATGTATTGTGTAGGTAATCATCCCGGCATTAATTTTCTCGGAACATAGATTAAACAGAACTCTTCAAACCATTTTCCTTTGTTTTAAATAACTCAAAACATAAGTTGATTTTCAATGCTCTTCAACTCCTTCCATTTCGTTTTCTTTTTCATAGTAGTAACAACACTCTACTTTCTGTTACCACACAGGTTCAGATGGATGCTTTTGCTTGGAAGCAGTTGCTATTTTTACATGGCGTTTATTCCGGTTTATATGCTGATATTGGGATTTACCATTGTAGTAGATTTTGTTCCTGAGATATTAAGCAAAGAAGTTCGTGATGCATTTAATATTTACCTACAAAAAAGTGTATTGTCGTATCCTGTTTTGATGTAAAGAAATGTACCGAAAATGTTCAATAATTATAAAATAGATTTGTTAGCCAATACCAGCACATTTGCCGAAATGGTTAACATAACGGGCATTATCAGGTAATTGATTGTATGAAACCAATAAAGATTTTCATCAGCAGTGTGCAGTCAGAGTTTGGCAAAGAAAGGCGGATGTTGGCTGATTATTTGCGAAATGATGCAATGTTTAGAAAGTTTTGCGAGGTGTTTATTTTTGAGGATGTACCTGCCCAGGATAGGCTTCCTAACGATTTGTACCTAAATGAGGTCAAAAATTGTGATGTGTACATCGGTCTTATTGGAAAAGATTTTGGTTTCGAATTTGATGATAATACCTCCCCAACTGAACGGGAATTTGATTGCGCTACATTAAATCGTAAGTATCGTCTTATTTTTTTATTAAATGCTGCTGCAAAGGAGCGTCATCCAGGGACGAACCGCCTGATAAAGAAGGTGTCAGACAACCTGATCTATGGTAAATTCTCATCTCCTTCCGAACTTTTAAGTGACGTATATTCGGGCTTGGTTAATTATCTCCTCGATAAGGGATGTTTAAGAGTTGAGCCTTTTGATAAAAGCAGGAATAATGAAGCATCTATTGATGATATTTCTGACGATAAGATCAAATGGTTTATCGAGAAAGCAAGGGAAGAAAGAGCTTTCCCCTTATCTGTAAATTCGTCGAAGGAAAAAGTGTTAACTCATTTGAATCTTTTAAGCGGGACTTCCATATCCAATGCAGCAATCCTTTTATTTGGGAAGTATCCTCAACGGTTTTTCATATCTTCCGAAATTAAATGTGCCCATTTTCATGGAATAAAAGTCGAAAAACCAATTCCTTTCTATCAGGTTTATAAAGGCAACTTATTCGAACTCGTCGATCAGGCAGTTAATTTCGTCCTTTCAAAGATAGATTATGCTGTGGGTACCCGTGCAAAAGGTACACAGGTTCCAACTGCTTATGAAATACCGCCGGAAGCAATTGAAGAGGCAATCGTTAATGCTGTTGCTCATCGCGATTATGATAGTAACGGAAGTGTACAGGTTATGCTTTTTTCCGACAGATTGGAAATCAGAAATCCGGGAAATTTACCTCCTGCCTTATCAATAGAAAACATTACAAAGGACCACTCATCTTATCCTTTTAATCCTTTAATTGCCGAATCGCTGTATTTGGTAAAATATATCGAACGAATGGGGACAGGAATTCAGGATATGAATGCTCGTTGTCTCGAAGCTGGGTTGCCCGCTCCGGTTTTTAAAATAGAGGATTCATTTGTTGTGATTATTAAACGCAGGAAAGATGCTGCTTTTGAACAAGTGGGTGGTGCAATAGGTGGTGCAATAGGTGGTGCAATAGGTGGTGCAATAGGTGGTGCAATAGGTGGTGCATTCATTACTCCACGGCAAAGTGAAATAGTAAAACTAATTGCAGAAAATAATAGTATATCATACAGGGAAATAGCAAAAATTATAAATATCAATCATTCTGCCGTGCTGAAACAAATTAATTCGCTCAAACAGCTTGGCATACTGCAGCGTATTGGTGGTACAAGAGGCTACTGGAAAGTTAATTAATAATATAATAGCTATTAACTGATTATTACAACCAATCATCCTAACTCTTCACTAATCACTCTTCACTAATCACTCTTCACTAATCACTCTTCACTATTCTTTTTTCACTAATTGTCCCTTCAGTTGCTCTTCTAATGTTTAAAGTTACCCTTTGAATCCTTACAGTTACGATTCTTACGACCTCAGTAGCTGTTCGAAAGCGTTAAGTAGCAATTTAAACAACTTTAGCAAGCCTGGGTTTTAGTACATTACTTTTTGTTGTCATATCAATTACTATTTTACTTTAATGTTCTAAAAAATTGCACACAGATCCCGATAATTATAGGGGACAACCCAACAACAATCACAACAACGACAACCCGACAACAATCACAACAACGATAACAAACAACTGTGACTGACCGGGCGAAGCTGTAAGAAGATAAAAATAACAGTTCGGTAATTATCCTGATCGTTTGAGGATTGAAAATACATTGTGAGAATCATTTGGTAGTAGAAAAAAAGAATACACTCACTAAAAAATACTCATTTTAATCAAAAACCTTATTAAACCTTTAATTGAAATTACCGAATAGTTACATATTTTACGAAAAGGTCTACTTTTTACGAAAAAAATAATGCTAAAGAACAAATCAATCTTAATCACCGGTGGTACAGGTTCCTTTGGGAAGAAATTCACCGAAATCATATTAAAACGCTATCCAGAGGTAAGTCGCCTGGTTATTTACTCCAGGGATGAACTCAAGCAGTTTGATATGTCTCAGGACTATCCGGAAACAAAATATCCGCAAATAAGATTTTTTATTGGGGATGTGCGCGATAATGCCAGATTTAAGCGTGCATGCGAAGGAATTGATGTGATTATTCATGCTGCAGCGCTCAAGCAGGTACCAGCAGCAGAATATAATCCCGATGAATTTATCAAAACCAATATCGGTGGAGCACAAAATGTTATCGACGCTGCCCTTTCTACCAATGTAAAAGTAGTTGTAGCCCTATCAACTGACAAGGCTGCGGCACCTATCAATCTTTACGGTGCTACTAAACTTGTATCCGATAAATTATTTATTGCTGCCAATAACATTAAGGGTAAGCGTGACCTACGTTTCTCCGTAGTTCGTTATGGCAATGTGATGGGTTCACGTGGCTCGGTTATTCCATTTTTTATGCACAAAGCAAAAAATGGAAATGTGCTTCCCATAACCCATAAGGACATGACACGATTTAATATTTCATTGGAGGATGGTGTTGAAATGGTGCTGTGGACGATTGAAAATGCATTAGGTGGTGAATTGTTTGTACCCAAAATTCCATCCTATAAAATTGAAACTGTTGCCAGAGCGATTTCGCCAAATGCAGAATTAGTTGATGTAGGTATTAGACCTGGTGAAAAGCTACATGAGGAGATGATAACCGAAAGTGACTCCTACAATACCATCGAATTTGATAAATATTATGCAATTCTTCCTTCAGGAGCCGATAAAGAAAAATACCTTAAACATTTTAATGCTGTTGAAGTGCCCATAGGGTTTCAGTACAACTCCGGCACAAATGACCAATGGGTTAATGTCGAAAAAATGAGGGAATTGATAACAAAATTTGTAGATACTGGTTTTATACCAATTGAATAAATTTCAAACAGTTATAATTTTGAAGAATGAAAATACTAGCTATTACTCAGGCGCGTATTGGGTCAACACGGTTTCCTGCAAAAATTCTTAAAATGATTCATGGTGAATCTCTTTTGGAGATTCATCTAAGGAGAATATTAGAATCTAAATTAATAACTAAGTTAAAAGTTGCGACAACCATCGAGCCTGAAGCTTGTAAAATTGTTGAAATATCAAACAAGTTAAACGTGGAAGTCTATCAAGGATCTGTAAATAATGTTTTAGATAGGTTTTATCAAACAGCATTGCCTGAGGCACCAAATTGGATTGTAAGGCTTACCTCTGATTGTCCTTTAATAGACTTCATTGAAATAGATAGAGTTATTCATTTTGCTATTGCAAATGATCTTGATTATGCATCGAATACTTTGAAACCAACGTTTCCTGATGGTATCGATGTAGAAGTGTTTAAGTTTTCGGCTCTGGAAAAAGCATTTAAAGAAGCTAGACTTACTTCTGAAATTGAACATGTAACACCATATATTTGGAAGAATTCTACATATAAGAAAAATAATTTGTTTAAATCTGATTGTGTCATAAATGATGTTGATTATTCATCAGTTAGGTTAACAGTGGACACTTTAGAAGATTTCATGGTTATTGAAAAGCTTATTGAATTAATTGGAACTGACAAGCGATGGATTGACTATGTTAAACTATTGCAAAGCAATCCAGATATTCAGAAAATTAACGAACATTTTACTAGAAATGAAGGGTATAAAAAATCGATTTTAAATGATAGGATTGCATAATTATGGGAAAAGGACAAGAATTATATAATAAAGCTAAGTCTTTAATTCCGGGAGGAACAATGTTGCTCTCAAAAAGACCAGAAATGTTTTTACCGGAACTTTGGCCAGCTTATTTCAGTAAAGCCAAGGGTTGTAAAATATGGGATATGGATGGAAATGAATTCACTGATGTCTCAATAATGGGCATTGGTACAAATATTCTTGGCTATGGTAACGAAGAAGTAGATGAAGCAGTCATTCGTACCATTAAAGCAGGAAATATGTCCACTTTCAACTGTCCTGAAGAAGTGGAATTAGCTGAAAAAATGATTGATATGCACCCGTGGGCTAATATGGTTAGACTGGCACGAAGTGGTGGTGAAGCCAATGCAATAGCCATAAGAATTGCTCGTGCTGCTTCAGGCAGAGATAAAGTTGCCATTTGTGGGTATCACGGATGGCATGATTGGTATTTATCGGCTAATTTGGGTGATGAGCAAAACTTGGCAGGTCATCTATTGCCAGGTCTAAACCCCATTGGGGTTCCCCAGAATTTACGCGGTACTGTTTTTCCTTTTACTTATAATAATTTCAATGAATTACTTGAGCTCGTTACTAAACATGATATTGGGGTAATTAAGATGGAAGTTTCACGCAATGTTGCTCCTGAAGATAATTTCTTGCAAAAAGTTAGGCAGTTAGCCACTGAAAAAGAAATAGTACTTATTTTTGATGAGTGTACCTCAGGTTTCAGGCAAACATATGGTGGCCTGCACAAAATGTATGGGGTTGAACCAGATATGGCAATGTTTGGAAAAGCTTTAGGAAATGGCTATGCAATAACTTCAATTATTGGTAAAAAATCAGTGATGCAAGCTGCACAAAAAACATTTATAAGTAGTACGTTTTGGACAGAGCGAATTGGACCCACTGCAGCTATAGCTACATTAAAAGTTATGGGACGAATAAAATCATGGGAAACCATAACTTCAAAGGGTAATGAGATAATGAAACGTTGGCAACTACTAGCAGATAAATACCAGTTATCAATAAGCCAGTGGGGACTTCCTGCATTAACTGGTTTTAATTTTAACAGCGAAAAGAACCTTGCCTACAAAACTTACATTACGCAAGAGATGCTGGCAAAAGGTTATCTTGCTGGAAATAGCATTTATGTTAGTATCGCACATACAGATGAAATACTTGATAGTTATTTTCACGAGCTGGATTGGATGTTTGCAGAAATACGGAATTTTGAAGATGGTAAGGATGTTTATAAGGCACTAAAAGGTCCTATATGCCATGGAGGTTTTAAACGATTGAACTAAATATTTCATTTGATAATTTTATAAATTAGTTAAATGATTTAAATTTCACTTCTTCATTTAAATAGTGGATAATAAGAAAGGAAATGGAAGGATAAGGTCAACAATACTTGATACCCTAATATTCATATGTTGTCATTGAGTTTATAAAATTAGTAGTCATTTTAAATAAATTTATTATGGACTTAAGAAGATTTCAAAAAGAGATAAAAATTGGAAAAAAAATAATTGGTGTAGGTCACCCATCATACATTATTGCCGAAATAGGCGCTAATTTTGATGGTGATATTAATAAAGCCAAAGAGTTGATAAAGGCCGCTAAGGAATGTGGCGCCGATTGCGCTAAATTTCAAACATTTAAGTCTGAAAAGATTGTGTCTGATAAAGGTTTTGCATTAATGGAGTTAAAGGGTGTTCATGGTACCTGGGGGAAAACGGTTGGACAAGTCTTCAAGGAAGTTGAATTTCCACGAGATTGGCATCTCGAGTTAAGAGATTATTGTTATTCTATCGGAATTGATTTTTCAACAGCGCCTTATGATTACGAAGCAGTAGATTTATGTGAGCAACTTGATCTTCATTTTATCAAAATTGGCTCTGGTGAAATAACATGGCTTGATATGATTAAATATATTGCATCAAAGAATAAACCCGTTTTTCTGGCAACCGGTGACGCCACATTGTCTGAAATAGATGAGGCAGTAAGAACCATCGAGGAAACGGGTAATAAAAGTTTGGTACTTATGCAGTGTATAACAAATTACCCATCAAAGATTGAAAGCGCCAATATCAATGTCCTTAAAACTTATCAGAATGCTTTTGATGTCCTTACCGGTTATAGCGATCATTCACCTGGACCAGTAGTGGCATTAGGATCTGTAGCACTAGGAGCTGTCGTCATCGAAAAACACTTTACGCTGAATAAGCACGATATAGGTCCTGATCATCCACATTCGATGGATGTTAATGAGTTTAAAGTAATGGTCGATTTCATAAGGGAACTTGAAGCCGCGATGGGTACAACTCGTAAATTTGTAGTTGAGGAGGAAAACGAGACTGTTTTTGTACAAAGGAGAGGACTTTATGCTAAAAGAGATTTGAAAGCGGGGGATAAGCTTACTGATGATGATATTGATGTTTTACGGCCAGCATTAGGGATTTTGCCAAAATTCAGGTCAATTATTGTTGGTAAAACTGCTAAAACCAACATAGAACAAGGTAGGCCAATTTTTTGGAGCGATTTTTAGTAATGAAGCTTACTCCTAGGGAAAAATTTATTATTTTGGTGGATAATGATTGTATCAGTAAGTCTGATGCAATCATTTTACTCGAAGGAGATGGTTATAATAGATATCCTACTGCAGCTCAATTGTGGAAGGAGGGATTTGCAGATACTCTTGTATTTAGTGGTGGTTCTGTAAATTACGAATATGGGAGCTATCCCTATAATGACATTTTACCAAAGCTAATCGAAAGCGGTGTTGCTGCAAATTCTATTTTGTGTGAAGCCAATTCACTAAACACTCAGGAGCAAGCAAAGGAGGTAATAGAAATAGCTGAAAAAAGAGGTTGGTCAAAGTTAATTTTAGTAGCATCTCATTATCATCAATACCGTGCTTATCTCACTTTCTTAAAGTATATTATTGTAAATGAACTACAAATCATTCTTTTAAATGCTCCATCAAGAAATATTAAATGGTTTGAAACAAATAAGTGGGGCGAAAGGTATGATCTTCTTGATCAAGAGTTTGATCGAATTATAAAATATTATAAATTAGGGCATTTAGCCTCCTTTAAAGAAGCAATTGAATATCAAAAGTGGAAAGAAACACAAGTCTCATTGATGCTCAAAAAATAATGGGCAAAAATTTCATAGGGCCAGATGAACTAAACTGTATCTCTGAGCACATGGAGTTAATGATACCAGATCCCGTGCCGCCCATTCCATTTTTGATGGAAACACTGGAATCTTGCCAGGAGAATTATATCTTAGTGTTGGCCACTTCCAATTGGAAAAATGGAAATATACTGAATATTAACTCACTTCGAAATCATTTTGGGTGGAATCCTGCAAAATATGAACCTTGCTTTTACAACCAGGATTGGTATGTAAAGGAATCATTTGCCACTCAGACAATACTTACTCATTGGTTGATGGTTAAGAAAAGTGTAGAGGACCCTTTGAGAGGTGTTGATCCGGCTAATGAAATTCTCAGCCGTTTTGAAAAGAAAGTTTTCTTGAAGGCGGTTGACGCAGTTTATTTATTTTTTGTATGGAATTTAGCCAGGGGAGAATTTTTATGGTCTAATGATTATGTCTGGTGTTCCGATTTGGATAAAAATGGTGATAGAATCTATATCGGTAAATACTCTGATCCGAACGGCATCAATAAGAATGGGCTTGAAATTCATAGGCATTTAAGAATAAGGGATAACTATTCATTTGTATTCAATATCTAATAATCATTAGCATCTCGATTTGTAATAATACACAAGTTAGGTTTTACTCTTCTTTATAAAGTTATAGTTTGTTTTTTATGAGATACAAGCCAATTGTCATTAGCTAAGAAAACATTTTCTGGTTTTTTATGGACGCTGACCTCCAGATTGGGAACAAGGTTCTCGATATTTTTGGTAAGCATAGTTTTGGCAAGACTGCTTACCCCTTCTGATTTTGGGTTAGTTGCCATGTTAGGAGTCTTTTTTGCTTTGTCTACAAGCTTAGTTGACAGTGGATTCACCAGTGCACTCATTCGGGAGAAGAACATATCCGAGACAGATAAAAATACTGTATTCGCTATTAATCTAATTATATCTGTTTTCTTGTATTTTGTTCTATGGTGGGCAGCACCTTTAATTGCACGGTTTTTCGATCAGCCTCAATTGATCTGGCTCACCAGAGTTATGGGACTTGATATTCTTTTCAGATCCCTTACCATCGTGCAAAGAGCTGTCTTTATAAACGAGCTGAAATTCAAACTTCTTTCTGCAATAGATATTGGAGTTTCAATTTTGACTGGCAGTGTGGCTATTATATTGGCTTATTATGGATTAGGCGTCTGGGCCTTGGCTATTAAGTTTTTTACATCAAGCTTTTTGGTTTCAATTGCGTTTTTCTGGATCAATCCATGGATTCCCAGCGGTTTTGTTGATGTTAGTTCATTTAAAAGACTGTTTAGTTTTGGCTCTAATCTTCTTATTACCGGACTAATAAATACTTTTTTTAACAATATTTATAATATCATTATAGGAAAGTTTTTCTCCCCTGCAACATTGGGGTATTATAATCGGGCTTTTACATTCACTAGCCAGACTTTATCCACAGTCCTGATTGCTCTGGAACAGGTAAGTTATCCTATTCTAAGCAAAACCCGGGATAGTTCAGAACGCATGAAAACAGCCTACCGTAAAATTATCATTACAATCACATTTGTAAATTTTCTTTTGGCCACCTTATTGGCCTTTACAGCTGAACCTCTGATCAAAGTACTTCTGGGTGATAAATGGTTAGAAACGGTTCCTTTTATTCAAATACTTTGTATATCGGCAATTGTTGGCCATTTGGCAAGCATTAACCAGACACTTTATCAAGTGATTGGCAGGAGTGATTTGTTCCTTAAAGTATCTGTCATAAGTAAAATATTGGCAATAATTGGTGCGGTAATTGGTTTAAATTTTGGAATTTGGGGACTTGTTATCGGCAGTGTGATTGTAAAGTATATAGAAGTTGGAATAGTAATGTTTATTAGTTCAGTTCAGATCAGGTATTCCTTTTCGGAACAGTTAAAAGACATTTTTCCGGTAGCTATGATAACTCTTCCTCTTGTACTTTTACAGAATGTTTTATTAGGTTATGAATATCATTCGGATATTTTTCGTTTGGTTATTATGTTTGTTTCAGGCTGTATCTTATATATTGGTTTGGCCCTACTGACAAGATCAGTTGCATTAAAGGAAATTGGGTTGCTTGTGAAATCATATCTGAAAAAATGAATAGTTTATAATCAGTAATTAAATCAAATGATGTCAGAAAACGTTGGGGAAGATGTTATGTTTTATTCTGCAGTTTCCAGGGAGAGGGTAGAAATGTCTGAAAAACTTTTTAAAGTTTTAACAGTCATTCTAAATAATATTCATCAGACTGAATTTAGTGAGCGTTTCTGGAGTATAATCACTGCACCGTATGTAAGTGCAGTTGTTAGTAATAGGAAAGTAATGGAAAAAAAAGATCTTTTGGCGGATCCACCTTTTGAGGCTTTTGTTGGAACAGTCATGCCTGGCAGAATGTTGTTAAGATATCATCTGATCAGAAATACTGTTAAATTATTGTTTAATTTTGGGTCTCAATCAAAAACATTTTCAACTATCAGGAAACACAAAAAAATTGCAATTGGATTTCATAAAGATGATGGAATCCTAAACGAAACAGATGTAATAATAAGAGCATTCTATCCATTTATTGTACCTTTGAGACCTAACAATTTTTTTAGAAAACCCTTCTCGAATAGTTTTGATTTTTTTTCAGATGCTTTTATTAGCAATCTGGTCAAACTGATGCCTAAGCTCTATATTGAGCATTTCATGGAAATCTATAAAAATATACCCTTACATAATCCCCTTGAGAAATCATTTCATGTTTGTGGGTTAGAGAATTTTTTCATTAGTTTGGTTGTTGCAAAATATGCTGAACACGGTTCAAAAATTTATTATTATCAACATGGTGGATTTTATGGAGAATATGAATATCATAGTGCACATCGGTTTGAAAGCAAAATTGCAGACAATTTCTTCACTTGGGGATGGAAGATGTTCCCTAACGATAATCCTTATAAAGCTTTTCGATGTGAAAAATTCAAAAAAATTTATGTTTCCAAGTCAAGTATAAAATATGATATACTTCTTGTTTTTCCTACCGTTGATGGTAAAACAAGAAAAAGTATAATGAACAGCACCTCGGTTTTTTTGTCAAATCTTGACCGTAATAAATACAAAACTATTTGCGCACGACCTCGACCCAATTCCCTGTTTAACAGAAAGTCTGCGATAAGTTTCCTGAAAGATCGAGTTGATAAAATTGATTCAGCTTATGGACCAGTTGCAAAATTAATCTCCAGATCCGGGTTGGTCATACAAATCAGTTATCCTTCAACAAATATGCTTGAATGTTTTTATGTGGATCATCCTGTTGTTGCCATACTCGAAAACACTGAACCCTCTTCAATCGTGAAACCTTATTACGATTTTTTTCTTGAAAATGGAGTATTTCATATAGATATGGAAAGACTAACCAATCATATCAATTCAATAAATCTTGAAAAATGGTGGCAGGAAATTGTTGCTCATCCAACTTACCAACAATTTAAGTATAAATTTTTACGTAAGGTTTGAGTACGGTTTTGTAGATTAACTATCATTAACTTTTATAAATTTGACTACAATAGTTGGTAAACATAATATATAAGTGGTTTATCTCTCCTAAATGTATTTGCTGATAAAATCTGAGATTGAACTTGTAAATAGCATATTGCATTTTTGATTAATCTAAATTATATTTTGAGGAAATTATCTTAAATGAAAAAAATGAATCCCTACGATATTGGACACTATTTTGAAGATTTTGTATCCGGCGAAACCTTCCTCCACGCCACCTCAAAAACAATTTTCGAAAGCGACAACAACTTGTTCTCGCTACTCACTATGAACCACCACCCCGTGCATACAAACCTGGATTATGCCTCTAAAGAACAACATGGGAAGATTTTGGTAGTAGGTACACTGGTCTTTAGCCTGGCTGTTGGTATAACGGTTCCTGACATCAGTGGAAAAGCAATTGCAAATCTTGGATACGAAGAAGTTAAGCACCTTGCACCGGTTTTTATTAACGATACCATTTATTGCAGAACAAAAATACTTGATTGTACACCTTCCAAAAGTAAGAGTGACCGGGGGATTATCTATGTCGAAACCTTCGCATACAATCAGCATGGTGTAGATGTTTTATCATTTAAAAGAAAAGTGTTAGTAAAACGAAAACCTAAATAATTATGGAATACTTAATGCGTAGTTTAATGTTTGTGCCAGGGCACAACGATCGGTTACTTGCCAGTGCATCACGTTCCGAAGCAGATGTATTGTTGCTCGATATTGAAGATTCGGTACAACCTGTTGACAACAAGCAGGTGGCACGCGATAAAATCCACCAATGGGTAACTGAAGGGAAGTTCAATAACCACAAGGTTTTCCCGCGTGTTAATGACCGCGAAAGCGGGCAATTGCTTAAAGATATTTACCAGCTTACTATTCCCGGCGTACATGGCTTCATGTATCCAAAATCGAAATTGGGTGAGGATGTTTATTTTATTGATAAGCTCCTCGAAACAATCGAATACGAAAAAGGATTTCCAATTGGTACATTTAAACTGATACCACTGATCGAAACGGCAGCTGCAGTGCTCAATGCACAGGATATTTGCAAAGCCTCCAAAAGGGTGGTGGCTATTGCCTTTGGATGCGAGGATTTTATCACGGATCTAGAAGGTATCCACGATGCTGAACACCAGAGCCTTTTTACACCAAGAGCCATCATTGCCATGGCTGCAAGGGCTACCGGAGTTATACCCATTGATACAGTACACATCAATGTGCATGATCTCGATGATCTGGAAACCAATCTGATTGTTGCAAAAAAATTAGGTTTTGAAGGGATGCTTGTGTTGAATCCAAAAGAAATACCACTGGCTCATCAGTATTTCTCACCAAGTGAACAGGAAATTGCCGATGCTAAAGAGATGCTCGAACTCTTTGAGCAATCACAAAAGGATGGAAAAGGAGTTGCCGTAATAAATGGAAAGTTTATTGGACCGCCGATGGTTTTATCTGCAAAAAAGACTTTGCAACTATATGAATTAATTGGAAGTAAAAAGTGACCGAAATATGTTAGTTATGGGAAAATTCTAATACTTTATTTTTTTAAAATGAAAGTAAAATTATTTAAAATAATCACAAGCCTTATAATTATTATTATTATTTATTTAGTGTATGATTTAGATATAGTTAGAGCAATTAAAAATATTCGAAAACCAGGGTTTATTTTGTTTTCCTTATTAATCCCAGTCATTGTTATCCCAATCATTGTAAACAATAGATGGCAATTATTTTTAAAAGTGCTTGGAATAAATGAAAAATTCATTAATTTAGTGAAAATTAATTTTTCAACTGCATTTTTAGGTTTATTATTACCATCTTCAATTGGATATGATGCAATACGTATTTACAAAATTGAGCAAAGACACAAAGAATATAAAGGAAATGGTTTAGCCTCAGTTCTCATTGAAAGGGTACTTGGTTTTTATATTCTTTCTTTCATTGCCATTATTGGAGGAATATTCTGTGTTTTTAATGGTTTCTCAAAATATTTATTGATTATTTCAATAATAGTGAACTTGATGATCTTTATTATCATCCTGATTTTTAAAAGCAAGAAGTTATTCGGTTATTTTACAAAAATAATTTCTGTTCGTAAAATTAAGAATAAATTTTCAGACTACTTTAATCATTCATATAGGGCAATAAATACCTTCCCTTTAACAAAGGTTTTATTCCAATCTGTACCATTGATATTGGCTTTTCAGATGTCTACAGTATTATGTGCTTATTTAATTTTCCTATCCTTTGATATAAATGTACCCTTTTATTATCATTTAGCATTTATGCCATTAATTTCTATTATATCAATTGTTCCTATATCGATATCTGGATTAGGCTTACGTGAAGGGGGTTTTGTTTTCTTTTATAACACCGTTGGCGTTGCTTCAGACATTTCATTTATTGTTGGCTTATTGTATTTCATTATATTAGCGATATTTCCAGCTTTTATCGGAATGATATTATTTATTTTTGATAAAGAAAAGATGGATGATTTTAAAACAAAAATTATTTCAAGTAAAGAGAAAGAGAAATAGAAGATTTTTATGCTTACTATTTTTTTATATTTCAAAATATGAGATTTCAATTTTTGGCACTAATTGAAAAACTTTTGCATTTTCAAAAACTATCACAAAATATTAATAATGCTTCTAAGACTTTTAAAATATTACCTTTCATTGCATTATTGGGATCATGCTTCTGTAGATGCCATTAAACGAATGCAATTGAAAAAGTTCCGTAAGATTTTTGAAGATGCACGCAAGCACTCTGAATTTTATCATGACCTTTACACCATGCACGGGGTAATGAACCTTAAAATTGATTCATGGGAGGATATTCAGAAAGTTCCTGTTGTTACCAAAGTTATGCTCAGGGATTACGCCACAGAGGATATTATGACCTGCAAAATACACCCCGGCATTAATATCCACAGCACAAGCGGTTCTAGCGGTGAGCCATTCAGAGTAGCTTACAGCAAATATGAAGACTACACCTCGCATGTTCGGTTAACAAAAACAATAATGCAATATGGATACACACCTTTTAAAAAGTTGGTTATGCTATCACGCTACGAACCAGGTCATCAATTTGAAGTGGAGGAAGACATTGGTTTAATTGCTTCTTTGCAAAAAAGGCTGAATTTGTTCCCCAAAGAAGTGATATCCATTTTTGAGCCTGTTGATGATATTATCCGTAAACTTGAAAGAATAAAGCCTTTTATTGTGTGGTCAACACCTTCTTTTATTCATATTCTTTCGCTCGAATTAAAGAAACGGAAGCAAAAACTAAACATTCCTTTGTGCTTTTTGATGGCTGAGACCATCTCTGAGGAACAAATTGAAATGTTCAGAGAATTGTTTTGTAAAGACATTGTAGATGCATACGGTTCCATGGAAGCGCCTTTCTCAGGCTATAGCCTAAATAGTGTTGATTATAAAAATATTATTCCCAATTCCACAATGGCAGAAGTAATTAACCATCGTGATTTCAATGGTCAAAAAGTGGGGGACATTCTTATTACCAGCCTGATAAATAAAACAATGCCAATTATTAGATACAATTTGGGAGACTATGTTGGTGTTTTGGATGATAAAGAGTTCCCCAACAAAAAAATTGGAAAAATCTATGGCAGGTTTGATGATATAATTACCATCGGGGATGAATTTTTTCTGGCATTCCACCAGACTTATCAGTTATTTCATGGATTTCATGATGTTGAACAGTACAAGTTTGTTCAGTTTCCTGACAATCGAATTGTTTTGCAGCTAAAAATCAGGCAGGATGCAGACAAAGCCGAGGTAAAAGCCAAAGCTTTGCACCTTTGGGAAAAATATTTTCCGGGTCATCCTTTAGATATTGAATGGGTTGATAAGTTTGAAATAGACAAAAAAACAGGGAAGTTCAAAGTATTAGAAAAAGTGAAAATATGATTATTATAAACAAGCCTTTCATTGAAACCCGATACGGCAAGGTTTACTTAAAGGCTATGGTTACGGATGAATGCAATAGGCTGTCCGAAACATGCTATTTTGTTACAGAAGAAGATTATGGTAAATACTTTTGTGATGAGGTGTCTGATGCATTTGTAACCGGTTTGTTATTACCTGCATTACAAAGTAACCAGGATATTATTGTTAAAGGGGCAATATCAGAGAAATTGTACTTTAATCTGACCATTACAATAGTATTTATTCTTAGCAAGGCGTTTAATTACAAACCAATAAAGATTATTCCGGAAAAGATTGTTAGGATGAATTTCAACTCTTTTGCTGTAGGTACCGGTTGCTCATTAGGGATTGATTCTTTCTCAACCATAATAAAACACACCGCCGATGACTGCCCTGATTCATATAAATTAAGTCATTTGACCTATTTTAATGTAGGCGCCCATGGTGAGAAAGAAACAGAAATGGTGAATAAGTCATTTCAAAATGATTTGATCAAAATAAAGGAATTTGCTGAAGAGATTAAACTGCCACTTATTACTGTTGAATCAAATTTACCTGTTTTTTTTCGCAGCTATAGTTTCAACTTCAACCAAACACATGTGATCAGAAATATGAGCATGGTACTTTCCTTGCAAAAGTTATTCAGGAAATATATTTATAGTTCAGGATACCCTGTTTCAGAAATTCATTTATCCTCTGTTGATCCCACCTATATGGAAGGATTACTGCAGCCTAATTTATCAACAGAAAATACCGAATTGATTGTTGGTGGACCAAATCTCTCACGTGCAGAAAAAGCCAACGAAATATGCGATAATAATCTTGTTCAGAAACATTTGTATGTATGTGTAAAAGATCTAGCTATCAATAATAAAATGAATTTGGGTCCGTGGGTAAAAATTCAAGATGTTGAGAAAAGGAATTGTTCAGGATGTGATAAATGTTTAAGAACCTTGCTTGTGTTTGAAATTATTGGAAAACTTGATGAATACAATGAATTATTTGATTTGCCAAAATATCATTCACTTAAGAAACTTTTCATGGCAAAAGTAATTGGGCTAAAAAACAAAAGTTTTGTATTTAAAGATGTATATTCTTTGGCAATAAAAAATAATTATAAGATATCATTTCTTTCAAGATTATTATCACTTGTTTACAAATTTGGTATAGTAAATTTATTTTATAAAATTGTTTTAAAGTTTAAAAACAACAGTTAATAGTTGCACAATGAAATTATCAATCTTTGGAGACATATCATTATATAATATTAATCACAATCAATTTCGATTCTGTGGTAATCTCCATCAACTCCTTAATGAATCAGATTTGAATGTTGGAAACCTTGAGTGTCCAATAACATTGAATCAGGAAAAAGATGATTCACTTGCTGTTACTATGTATGCTTATGGTGAATCACTGAGTATCCTCGACAAATTCGATGTATTTTCATTGGCCAACAATCACATCAGGGATTTTAAAGATCAGGGGGTTACCGATACTTTTATTGTACTTCAAAAAATAGGGTTCCATTATTTTGGTGTTGGGATGATGCAAAAAGAAGCATTAGCGCCTTATTTGATGGAACAAGGAGATTTCAAAATCGCTTTTATTGGTGCAACACGTTTTGCAAATACAAGTGGATCTTTTCTTGGTACAGGGAATGACAGCAGTTCAATTATTAGCCAACAAATCAAGAAATTAAAGCAAAATGGCTATTTTGTTGCTATCTTTCCGCATTGGGGTTATGAATATGTAAGGATTCCCAGTCCCAGAGAGAGAAATCTTGCCCATCACTGGATCGATGCCGGTGCTGATATTGTGGTAGGCTCTCATCCTCATATTTACCAAACAATTGAAGAATACAAAGGAAAGAGAATAGTTTACAGCTTGGGTAATTTTATTTTTCATTCTTCGGTATTTGATGGGCTGTCCTATATTTCTAATGACCCGCGTTTACAGGAATCGTTTGTTTTGTCTGTTGATATTGAAAAAGATTACTCCTATAAAACAGCAACCCATGGTTACCGCACAACTGATGATGGTGTGGTTTTGCATAGCAAACTTGAAAATGACAAACTAATTGAAGAAATCACAGAGCTGTCCAAAGTAATGCTTCTTCCTAAAACTAAGTATTTGAAAGCTTATTACAGGCAAGCTTATGAAATAAGCAAGCAAAATGCCAAGGTACGTAATGAATTTCAAAATTATGAGCAACAAACTCTGATGCAAAAAATTAGGTTTTACCGGAATGCAAACATTCAAGATGTAAAGAACAAACTAGCAGGTTTGGTTTATTCCTTACTAAATAAAAGTTAAAACGAGTAATACTCTTTATCAGGATAATGAAACACAAGATAGATAGACTTTCCATCCTCATCCCCGTCTTCAACGATGAGGAGGTGCTGGATGAGCTTAACCACCGGCTGATGCATGTGCTGCCAACACTCGCTGATCAATTTGAAATTGTTTTGGTGGATGATGGGAGCAGTGATAGCTCATGGGCTAAGATTGAGCAGCTTAAAAAAGCAAACAGCCATATTTTAGGGATTAAGCTTATGCGCAACTTCGGCCAGCAAAATGCTATAAGCGCCGGCTTAGATTATGTGCATGGTGATATTGTTGTGTTGATGGATTCCGATTTACAGGACAAACCTGAAGATATTCCTGAGCTAATAGATGCTGTGATGAAAAACGATGCGTCCATGGCCATTGCCAGATGGAAAAGTCGCAAGGATGGATTTTTCAAAAGGTCTGTTTCACGTATTTTCTATCGGGTTTCCCAAAAAATTACCAAAATAAAACATGAACCAAATCTTGGTGTTTTTCGGGCAATTCGCAAAGAAGTGATTGAGGAACTTAAGAAATATCAGGAAAAAACTTCCACTACCTTGAGTTTGCTTTACTGGATTGGAGTGGATTACGTTACAGTGGAATTAGATCGGGATGCAAGATTTGCCGGTAAAAGTGGGTATAATCTTAGCAAGATGCTTAAACTTACGCTCGATAGGATATTTTCATTTTCTATGTTTCCGATCAGGGTTGCCGTTTACTCTGGACTACTTGTTTCAACGATTAGTTTCATTCTGGGTATTTCGTTAATTTTGCGATATATTTATGGTCAAGTCGCACCAGGCTGGACGTCTATCATCGTACTTGTACTTTTTCTGTTTGGGCTTAACTTTCTTTTCATGGGGATAATTGGTGAATATCTTGGGCGCATTTTCCTGGAATCAAAACAAAGACCAAAATACATTATAAAAAAAATCATCAGATAAATGCCATGACAAAAAAAATACTGATACTCGGTGGTGTTGGCAATGGTAGTGTAATTGCAAATGCAATCATTGATGCCAACAGGCGTGGACAGAATGAATGGTTGATTGCTGGCTATCTTAACGACAGGATGGAGACCGGATCTTTTATTGAAGCATTACCAGTTTTGGGTAAACTATCTGACGCCAAAAATATGCTTTCGGAAGGCTACTTTTTTATTAATACTATTTTTCGTATTGATGGACAGCAAGAGCGTGTGGATATGTTTGAATCATTGGGAATCCCTCATGAAAATCTTGCAATTTTCATTCATCCACTTTCATACATTGCACCAAATGTTGTTTTAGGCCCTGGCTCAGTAGTTATGCCAAACGTTTCAATTTCTTCAGGTACTAACTTTGGCAAAGGTTGCCTTATAATGGTAGGTGCAACTATCGGTCATGATAACCAAATTGGTAATTATTGTCATTTCGCTGCACAATGTTGTGTTGGAGCTTACCAAAAAATAAACGATGGTGTACACATTGGCCTTAATGCTACTACGCGAGAAAACCTCACAATAGGTAAAAATGCAACACTTGGAATGGGTTCCGTTTTAACCAAAAACATCGGAGATAATGAAATTTGGGTGGGCAATCCTGCTAAATTTTTAAGAAAGGCTGAATAATCATCATTTTTGGATTTTCTCCTAATCATTTTATTATTACTGGTATTAAATATTTTGTATTATGGAATTTGTTGATGAATTAGACTTTACTCAAGAATATAAACGATTCTTCGAAATTCAGGGTAATACATTAAAGAAGAAATTCGAATCGAAAAGGATTAACGTTCAATTACTGCAAAATGGAGATGATGTTAACCCATCTTGCAGCGTTTACCACAAAAACGTATAAAAAACAGCCAAAAACGAGGTATTTTCACTTAGAAACTGGGTGAATTTTATGATAAATATTTCTAAGTACCTGATAAACAGTAGGTGAATGTTTTGAGATTTGATTTGTAGACCTCTGGGGGGTATTGACAATCAAGGATTTATATGTTTACTTTGCAGCCATGTATTTCAAAGTATCCATGCGTAAAAATCCTGAAACCGGAATCTATTCGGGTTACTACCGGTTAGTTGAGAGCTATCGCAACCATAACGACAGGGTGTGCCATCGTACCATTTTAAATGCAGGTTATCTGGATGAATTAACGACCGATCAACTTAACACTATCCAGAAAATACTTACCACAAAAGCCAACAACAGCGATCAACCTTTATTCGAGATTCCTTACAGTGAAGACCCTACGGT
>CAJATL010000422.1 GCA_903944895.1 uncultured Bacteroidota bacterium | reverse complement strand
ATGCGATCAGCGCGGCAAAAGAAATAGAAATTAAACCCGGCCTTTGTTATTTTGGAATAATACACGGAAATTTCATTTTCGGTGATTTGTTAGAGGCAATACTCACTAAAAAAATGTTACAGGCCGCGCGGGTTGATATTTCAACTTTGTCACTAAGTCAGGATAATGTGGACAGCCTAAGAACACTAATCGAAAAAAACTACATCAAAGAATTAAACTTAATTGTATCAGCTTACTTTTACGCACATGAAAGAAACGTTTTAATAAAATACCTTCATAAAGAACTTGATATTAACAATAAGTTTCAATTAGCCGTTATTAGAACGCACACAAAAATAATGACGGTTGATTTGGGTAACATCAAATTAGTAATTCATGGGAGCGCAAATTTAAGAAGCAGCGCAAACATCGAACAGATAATGATACAAGACAGCCCGGAAATATTTAATTTTGTAACTGAAATGAATAACAGAGTTTTATCAAAATATCAAACTATCAACAAAGAAAAATCTAATAAGTTATGGCAGACAGTCCAAAACGAGAAAAAGGAGCCTCAAAATTAGGCGGTAAAACAAAAGCCGGGAGCCGTCGCAGCAAAACCCCGATGTGGAAAACCATCAAACAAGGTAATGCACCGTTTTAATTTTACTAAATTTTACTAAAAATGGCTAAAAAGGCCGGAGTTAAAACTGAAACAGTCAAAGAAGCATTTTTACAGGCGATGGAAAAAACCTTTGGAAATGTTACTTTGTCATGCAATAAAGTAGGCATATCACGAATGTTACCCTATCAATGGGAATTAAAAGACCCGGAATTTAAAGAAAAATTCAGGTCAGGCGATTATGGCGAACGGTTTATGGATTCAGTAGAGGCCAAATTAGCAAAGTTAGGATTACAAGACGAAAACCCGACTATTTTGATATTTTTAGCAAAAACGAAATGTAAAAGCCGGGGTTATGTAGAGAAAACAGAAACAGACCACACCACCGGAGGCGAAAAGCTAAACACCTTCAAAATTGAAGTAACAAACCCACAAACAGCGGAAAAATTAAACAAGTGGCTAAATGAAAATGACTAACGTTTTTGATCGCAATTTTGACGCGTTAACGAGTGAAAAGAAACACATCGTTAACCAGGGAAGTGCGCGAAGTTCAAAGACATTCAGCATTTTACAGCTACTTTATTTGACTGCATTACGAAGCAAAACACCGCTATTGATTTCGGTAGTATCACAAACATTGCCACACCTCAAACGCGGTGCTATACGTGACTTTCAAAACTTTTTAAAGACTGATGGCTATTGGAACGAAGACGCATGGCGGCGGGGGGATTTCATTTATTCAGTTGGTTGTTCAGAGATAGAATTTTTTAGCGTGGACAATGCAGGCAAGGTTTATGGACCGGCGCGTGATTATCTTTTTGTAAACGAAGCAAACAGGATAGAATGGGAAATTTACCTACAACTAAGCATCAGGACGCGGTTAACTTGTTTTATAGATTATAACCCTACACGCGAATTTTGGGCGCACACCGAGTTATTAATCAGGCCTGACGTTGCCTACATTCATAGCACATTCAAAGATAATGATTACATTGAACAGTCAATTGTTAATGAACTAATCGAAGCCGGGAAACGAAACGAAAATTTCAGGCGTGTTTTTGTTGAGGGTGAAATAGGTCAAATCGAGGGGACTGTTTTTGATAATTGGAGCGAAGGTTTGCAGCCGGATATTGAGTTACCTGTTTTATTTGGGCAGGATTACGGTTTTTCAAATGACCCGACTACGTTAGTCAGGGTTGTGATTGATGACAGGAATCGGAAACTTTATTTAACCGAATTACTATACAAAGCCGGATTAAATACCGATAACATTTTACACGTTAACCGTTCACTTTGCGGCAATGGTTTGATAATTGGCGATAGTGCAGAGCCGAGATTGATTGATGAACTTTTAAACAGGGGTTGTAATATCAGAGCAGCAGTAAAAGGGCAAGGCAGCATCAGTGCAGGTATTATGGCAATGCAGGATTACGAATTGATAGTACATCCTGACAGCCACAACCTTAAAAAAGAACTTAGAAATTATGTTTGGATTGACAATAAAAGCGGGTTGGTTATTGATGATTTTAACCATTTGATTGACGCGGCACGTTACGCCCTGACATATTACAAAAACCAAAACAACGCACCGAAAACAATAGAAACGTTCACTTACAGAAAAACAAGAATATGATAACACAAAAATTAACCACAGGCCAAAAGATAAGAAACTACTTTTATCCATCGCCTGAAAAGCCGGAAAAATTAGGAATAGCAGTTAGTGGCTTCACAGGCATAAGACGACAGGAACGCGACCTTTCGAGCGTTATCAATGCAATACAGGCAGCGGAGCGGGAAATTGGAAAGAATAAGATTGATTTGTACGACATTTACCAAGAATGTTTCGAGTACGATGCACACCTTTACAGCGTACTTCAAAGGCGGAGCCAAAACATAACAGGCCGGGTTTTGAAGTTCACGAATGGCGGGGTAGTAAACGAACAACTAACGGAGTTATTCAACAAACAAGAGTTTAAAGGCATACTATCTGAAATACTTGACTCAGTGTTTTGGGGACATACCGTTATTCAGTTCGGGCAAATACCTTTCAACTATTCAGTATTTGATAGGCGTTTGGTTGATGGCGATAAGAAAACCGTTAAACCGTCGCGGTTGTCAGGTCAGGGCGTGCCGTATGGTGACGAGATGGGCAATTATGAAAACATACTCGAAATTGGTAATTCTTATGATTTTGGCCTTATGATGAGGGCAATAATATTTTCAGTTTTAAAGCGTAATATGTTAGGTGATTGGGCTTTGTATTGTCAGAAGGCCGGAAACAATTTTGAAAAGGTCACATACAAAGGTGATAAGCGTTTGGCTTCATCAGTTGCTGAAGCGTTCAACAATGCAGGCGCAGGCGCAGCCATAACGATACCGGACGGCGTTGTAGATTTACAGGCCGTTAACATGAGCAGCAGTTCACAAAATCAACTATTCATGGACTTTTACAATCAGATGAATAGTGAAATCAGTAAACTTGTATTAGGTCAAACAATGACAACCGATGACGGTGCAAGTTATAGTCAAAGCGTTGTTCACTTATCACAACAGGAACTAATTTTTGAATCGGACGCAGAATGGGTTTTATCAGTGCTAAATTCAAAAGAGTTCAGGAAAATTCTAAAATTTGTTGGTATCATTGCAAACGGAGTTTTTGAGTTCGAGAACCAGGTTATCAGTTTAAAAGATGAAATTGATAAAGACACTAAACTAAAAGAGTTGGGTGTAATATTCCCAGCTGGTTATTTTAATAAAAAGTATGGTATTGACTTAACAGTATAAAAAATGGGATGGTTTAAAAGAATATTTGTTGAAACATCGCACGGTGAAATAACTGATATTACAGCGTTAGACAAAGAACACTATGAAAGTTTTTTAGATACCGTTAGAAAAATTGAAATAGCTTATTTAGCTGCAAAGAAATTAAAAAACATAAATGAAAATGATAAAATTCAAAGTAAACGGTAAAAGCTACAATCTTAAAAATACATGGTCAGAGATAACCATTGCCGAAGGTATTAAATTATCAGAGTTGGAACTACCAAAAGCACTACAAAAAGCAGAAATACAAAACAGCGATTTACTGGAAATCGAAAGTATCAACTTTGCAAAGTCGGTACTGGAAATTTTATCCGGCTGCAAAGATTTTGAAAACACCCATGCCGGGGACGTGGTTTATTTTTTCAGATCCGTTTTACAAATTGCCTTAGATGTTTTCAATTTATCGCCTGTCAGCTTTATGCCTGAAATGCCTGTCAGCTTCACGTTTGAAAATGAAGTTTACTATTATCCAACTTCGCAAGAGTTTGAGGGTGCATTAATCCCGGCTACAAATTTGGACGCGGTTTCATTTTGTGAAAGTGCTAATCTTTTGAGTTCGTTAAACGATGTTAAAAAAGAAGGATTAAAACAAATGCCGCTTTTTATTGCCTGTTATTGTAAAAAGCAAGGCGAAACGTTTGACCAGTTCACAGCATTGGAGCGTTCAAAGAAGTTTATCAATTTGCCTATGGTTGTGGCATGGGAGGTTTTTTTTTGCATGGCGCACTTTTTGACTTCGCAAGTGGCCGCTATCCCGGAATCTTTAAAAAAGGAAAACAGACGGGGAACGTTAAAAAAAATACTACTGGGGTTTTTTCGACTTGGCTTCATGCTTGCATCGAAGCGGGATACTTCACATGGGAAAGTATCAAAGTGGCAAAAATTCATGACGTTTTTGAAATCGTAAACTATTTAAGCGAAAGGGGACAAGATGATAATTAAAAATATTAATGCTGAAGATTTGATAATTAATGCCGAAACAATACAATATGAAATGAGCAGGCGAGGCGTATCAAAGCCTGTAAATGAATATTTAGTTGCAGCATCAAATTTAATGATTGTTGAAATGATAAAAGAGTTTGTAACTGAAATTAAAAAACAAGGCAATAATGACAATTAAAACATTAATGAACGAACTCGAAAACATTGCATCATTAGCTTTGCCGGATTATGAAATATTCGCAGGCACTAAGCAATATTTTGAGGCACTAAATAAAACAGTACCGGATAAGATAATTGTAATTGAGCCGCCTTTGAGATGGCCCGTTAATAACCGCCTGTTTTGCGAGCGCATTGTAGATTTGGAGGTTTACTTAGGGCGCAAGGTAGCGGTTAACGAAATAGGGGCAAGCCTGACTACTTCACAATACATTTTTGACACTGTGTTAACAGATGTTAACAGTTTCTTAAATGGCTTTTCAGGTTCTACAAAGGTGCAGGTTTTAGAAGACGTGAACGCAGACCTTTATGATCCCGACCTCGGAGCCAGTGCAAATAATTACGCTTACATCAGATTACCGTTAAAAATCAAAATCAGTGGATAATTCAGGCGATAACTTACGATCACAGCTTCAAATGTACACCGAAATAGGGAAGCAAATAAACGAGGCTATTATCCGGGAATGGATATTACAAGGGCATAAGCTAACAGGAAAGTTCGAGGCAGCATTAAGGGAGCCGGACGGCGTTAGAGTATCTCAGCAAGGCACGGATTGGGTTGTGGAAGGTTGGGGTAAGGATTACTGGAAATACATGGAACACGGCGTTACAGGCGATAAAATAAAATGGCCGTTTGCAAAGGCAAGGATTAAAGGGTTAACGGATTACATGAGGTTAAAGTTTGGATTAGGTGACAAAGAAGCACGAAGCGCGGCGTATGGAGTAGCAACCAAACACAAACGCGAAGGAATGCCACAACCGTTTACAAGCCGGACGGGTTACGTTAAGAACGCCTTTGAACTTGCAGAACCTACCATCAGCAATTTAATAGATTATCAAATTGGGCAATTAATAGAAAACGAAATAAAATTATGATACAAATATTTTACTGTATTTTATTGAGCTCAATAGTAGGCTTTGGATTAGGTTACATAATAGCATTAATAGACAAATCAAAATGGCATTAACATTAACAGACGCGACGCTTCACGTGGCAGCCTTTGCCCCGGTTGAGTTTACGGTAACAAGCAATAAACATCTATCTGAAATAAAAGCAGCATCAGCAATAGCGGATAGTTCAGGAAACACCGCGTTAACGGTTGCAGGCATTGGAACATTCGAGGCCGGGGACGTGGCTGTATTGACATTAGGGACAACGGATTATGCCTATTTAAATGGAACTTGGGACGTTGTGAGTACAGCGGCAAATACGATTGTTATTAATTGCCCTTATCAGGCCGCAGCATCAGGGACAAAGCCCACAGCAACGCGGAAAAATACAGGCATAAAAGCAAAGGTAGTTTTTAAGGTAGGAGGCGTTACAAAAGCGACGTTTTACGTTTATCCTGTTTTGGTTGGTAGCACCTTATCATGTTTGGTTGATTTGTCTGTATTTTTACAAAGTCATTTTACAAGCACATTCACACTTACACCGGGCCATTATGATACAACAAGCGAACATAAAATAGTTTATTCCTGTTCGGTTTCGGAAATGAATTTAACTTCAACCGGTACATATTACACAGGCACGGCGGTTGACTTTCAAACAAGCGGCGCGGTTAAAAATTTAATAGCACACCGACAAACTACATACAGACCATGCGATTTAGGATTAGGAGGGACGCAACTATTGACAGACTTAAAAACACAATATTTTAAAGCGGGTGATGTGTTAATGGTTTCCGGGATTGTTTCAGCAAATGGTACGGCTTATGTTAATTTTTCAGGTAGCGCACCAACAGCGCCACCGGATAGTTCAGAATTAACAGTAACTAACTATTGGCTTCATTCAGTATTTGCAGCAACGGCAGACACGCGAACATTTACCGTAAAATTTGCAAACGTATTAAGCGACGCGGTCACATGGGACACCGAGTTTATTACTTTTGTTTTAGATACTAATTGCACAGCCTATCCGGTAACGCTTTACTTTTTGAATAGGTACGGCGGTTTTGATATTTACCATTTTAAAGAAACGGATAAAGACACTTTCAAAGTTGAGAAGTGGAAAAATAAAACAATGCAAAACGTGACAGGAACCACACGCGAAAAGGTATTGATAGGGAGGCCGGAAACATACGCAAACATGAAAATACTTCGCGATCTGATTAGTTCGCCTGAAATTTACGACACGGCAGGCGCCAGGGTTTATTTGAAAAGCACTGACTTAATTTTGAAAGACGGCGATTCAGTTGTTTATCCTGAAATAACTATTGAGGAATACGAAAACGACTACATAAATGGATAAAATTCTAATCAGCGGCGAGGCATTAGATTTTTCAGGGAGTTACAATATTTCCTTAGAAGCTAACGACTTTTTGAACTTCAAACCAGGGACGGCTTACAAATCTGAAAGGTTAACGATTTTTAACACCCCAAAAAACAGGCGGTTATTAGGCAACGTTTTTCATATTAACGCGGACACATTAACGACGTTTGATGCGTTGTTTGTGACTGATATTATTCAGATGTCAGGCGTTTTACAAATCCTGCAATGTGACCAACAAAAAGCCGAAGCGGTATTTATTTCAGGCAATGGTAAATTATGGGATGAATTGAAAGGCGTTAAAATTAATGAAATTGATTGCAGCGAGTACAATCACACGTTAAACAAAGCGACGGTAATAGCATCGGAAACATACAGCGCGGCAACCTTTTATCTTTATGATTTCACAGATCGAGGCACGTTAACAGACGCGACAGGCGTAAATATTACAGAGCGTTATCCGGCTATTAATCTAAGAAACTTACTAAGCAAAATATTTTCAGGTTACACCTTAGCTGGGGATCTTATCAATGAAACATGGTTTAAAAAGATATTCCTACTTTTCACACAAACCGACCAAATCCGAAATAGTGAGGATTGGAAAACAAGCGCGTTAATTGGAGTTGGTAAAACAGGAAGCCAAACAGACGCATTAACAATATCAGCACCGGATTTTAGCTTAACACAAACGCAAGTATCATTTGTTGAAACATCGCCATTTTTCGATAATGGTGGAAACTTCGCAAGTAATATTTACACCGCACCAGAAGCCGGAACATATCGCTTTAAATTTACACGGGCGGCAACGTTAGCATTAGGAGCAACAGCCGGAAACGTCGCAGGCACGGTAACATTCAGCATTAAGAAAAACACAACAACGACATTAATTAGTGAAGTGTACACGCTATTAAATCAGGTAACTAATAGCATAGCAGTTGCAACACTTGATAGCCAGTTAATAGAATTGGCATCTGGTGATACGGTACAATGTTTTGTTGAGGTTTCGGGAACTTTCGATGGAACCATTCCTTTGGGTGCTAATTTAGTTTTGACAAATGCCTGTACTTTTATTAACTCGGTTTCGCGTTGGTATGGAAACGGCAGCCAGGTTTTAATGAGTAAAATTTTACCAGACACAAATGTACTTGACTTTTTAGGTGATGTTTTCAGCTACTTTGGTTTATATCCGTTTTACAATGTTGAGGAACGTATTTTAAACTTCTACCAACTAAAAGCCACAAACACATTAAACGACATCAGCGCAAAAGTTGATCTGGATAGCGGGGTAAGTTTTGAGATACCGGAGCCGGTCAATTATTATTTAAAATTTGCAAGCGATAGCGCAGACAAACAGATGCAATTTGCTATTGACAACAAGTTAATGGAAGACGGGAATTATGAGTACAACATCGAAAAAAAGGAAACGGTTGATATTAAATTGAGGTTGCTTTGTAATACATTTATGGATTATTCGGGTATTTCTTCCACAATCAAAATTCCTAAACTTTGGGCAGACCTAACAGGATTAAAGCATAGTACTAAATTCGGGTTGCGGTTGCTTTATTATGCAGGTGATGAAAGTATCAGCTACAATTTAAACCACGGATTGGACACTGGAGCGATCACAACGGCGCGAACAACCGCGCCATTGCTCACAAATTTAGACACCACCGACGGTATTAACCTCAACTTTTCAGAGCAAAGCAATATCGAAGGAATGTACCAATTTTATTGGAGGGCTTTGCAGATGGTAACGCAAGGGAAGTTTGCGAGTTGCGACGTTCTATTATCAGCTTCGGATATTTCGCAGTTTTACGCACTTTTCGGAAACGATTTTAGAGTACCTGTTTATATTTCATCGCCTTATGTTTCTGGGCGTTTTATGGTTTTGAAATTGCGGCAAAAGGCCGGAAATGTTTTTGAGTTATCACTTTTACAAAAATTTGATTAAAATGGCAGACACTAAGGAAAAAATATACCGGATAAAGTTTGAAGGTATGAATGAGCAGCTTAATAATTTAGTTGCCATTAAGAAATCAGTTGAGGATTTAAACAAGGCCAAAAAGGAACTTGACACCACAACCGATGAAGGTCGGAAAAAGCAAGAGGAATATATTTTGCAGATTAAAAACCTCAACAAACAATACCAAGAACAGCAAAAGGAAATTGACAAAACCGACAAAGCAAACCAAAAAGGCGCGGACACCTTAGAAAAAATGAGGGCTTCACTTTCTTTAATGAGAAAGGAATTAGAAAAGTTGCCTATCGGGACAAAGGAATATGAAGCGCAAAGCAAAGCAGTTGAAAGGCTACAAAGTAAGGTAAATTTAGCAGACGAAGCTACCGGACGGTTTCAGGGTAATGTTGGGAATTACAAAAATGCAATAACATCTGCATTTGCTCAAATGGGTATCAGTGTGACAGGCGTAACAGAAGCGATTGAAACGGCAAAGATTACTATCGTTGGAATGGAAACGGCTACAAATAAGAGCGCGTTTGCAATGAAACTTTTAAAATTAGCAATTGCAAGCACCGGAATAGGGCTTTTAATTATTGCACTCGGTGAGTTGGTTGCTTATTTCCAGAGTTCAGGCGATAGGGCAGACAAATTAGCAAAGATATTAGCACCATTTAAACAGCTTTTTAACGAAATTCAAACGGCTATTTTCGGCGTTATTGATGCAATGATAAAAGCCAACGAAGAAAGCAAAGGTTTTGTAGATAGTTGGAAGGATTTGCCAGTATGGGCAAAGATGGCAAGCGTAGGATTTGCGCCTTTGATCGCAACAATTAAGGCGATAACATGGCTTTATGAAAAGTTTAATGGCGCGGTTGGTACTGAAATGCAAAGTTTAATTGATAAACAAGACGAATACGACGATGCAATGCGGGCTTCATTGGTTGAAAACGCTAAATTTGAAAGGCAGCGGGCGGAGTTAATGACGCAATTAGTATCAACTGATAAAGATAATTTTAATAAAAGAAAAGAGATAGCGCAAAAGATTTTGGACATGGACGACGCTCAATTCAATAAAAAATTATTATTAGCGAAAGAAAATTTAAGGCTTACAATAGAATCGAACAAACTAAATAATGACCAATCAGATGAGGCGTTGATCAACGTTGAAAATAAAACAGCCGAACTTGAAAACCTAAAGACAGAACAATATCAACGCGGATTAAAATTGCAAAGCCGGATGGCTACACTTTTAGAACAAGACGTAAAACAGGAAACAAAGGCAGCCGACACTAAAATAAAACTTATTGAAAAGGAAATAGAAAGGCGAAAAGAATTAGAAGATTTACGCCTTAAAATGATGGAAGAGGCGCAAAGAATATTCGATGAACAACTTGCAAAAACAGAAAGTGAAAACATCGAAGACTATAAAAAAGAGGTTTATGTTGACCCGCTAATGGACCCGATAGTTCAGGCGCAAATTGCACAACAAGAGGCAATAAGAAACGAAATACAAAAAACGGCAGACCTTGAAGAGTTAACTTTTCAAACTAAATTAAGGAACTTCGATAATTACGCCCAAATGCTTAACGCTACAAAAAGCCTATTAAGCAAAAATACAGCAGCTTATAAAGCAATGGCAACGGCCGAAGCATTAATTTCAACTTACACCGCAATAGCGAAAACATTAAAAGAACCTTCATTGCCTTGGCCTTCAAACGTTATTATGAGTGCAATAATCGGGGCTCAGGGCTTTATGAATGTAGCGCAAATCAATAAGGTAAAATTCGCTAAGGGTGGAATAGTTGGAGGGCAAAGCCATGAAAACGGGGGAACAGTTTACAGGGGATCAGATGGACAGGTATTCGAGGCCGAACGCGGCGAATTGATAACGGTAGTTAACAGGCATGACACCGAACGTTTGAGAATGTTAAGCGCGGCGAATAGCATACATGGCAGGGCGTTCTTTGCATCGGGTGGAGTAATGACACCGAATAGCGATTTTTCAGACAGGAAAATGAGAGCAATAATTCAGGAAACGGTAAATTCAATTAGCAATATTCCGGTTGTTGTTTCCGAGCGTGACATATCAAAATCACAAAGGCGGGTATCTGTAATCGAAAACGCGGGTAATCTTTGAACCAAAAGGTAAAAACAGATCAGGTAAAAATAGTAATTCAGAATTGTACAAAGACTGAAAAGGCTATAATAGTGCGAAAGATTACGCACGTTTTTAAAATTTCACGAATGCAGGCTAACAGGATTTACAACAAGATAAATTCAAATGTTACAAGATAAAAACCTAAAATGTAAAATCATGCCAAAGGCTATTTAATTTTGTAGCTTAAAAGTTAAATTAACTTAACACTATAAAATTATGGCACTTTCGCTTTATACCAAAACCTGCGCAAAGAACACCGCCGGGAATTACAACAAGGTATTTTTAGCTAATCCGGGGGATATTACAGCGTTAACGCTTACAACCGGGGAAATATCAGCACTTACAGTTGCTTCGCCTTTGTTTCAGGCCGTACACGCGGAAATAGATTCAGTAAATTTCAAAATTGAAGGCACGGGAGGCCAAAACTATTTCACAAAGCAGACGCTTACAATGAAATTTGCAAAGAAAACAGCCGCCTTAATGACGTTTTTGAACAACTTGACTACTGCGGTAGCCTGCGGGGTTATAGCTGTAAGAGTTGATGGCAACGGCGTTGCATGGTTATCCGGTTATGATGCTTCAGGAACTGATAAAATCGCACGGCCTTACAACATGATTAAGGCGAATTTTGATTCAGGTACAAAACCGAGCGACGCAGAAGGCAATTTCTACACAATCGAACTTAGCCGGGAAAGCGAATGGGACGAAACACCATTTGATTCAACTTTGTCAGCAGCTTTATTAGGTGGAACCGCGACCGCATGGGTTGATTATTCCTAAAATTATGAAGGAACCAATTTATAAATGTTTGGATGTTATGGCCGATTCGACGGTTTACTTCACAAAGCCAACAAAATACGGAAGTGAGATAAGCCTGAAAACAGCTACACAAGAACAACTCGAATATCTGTACAAAATAAAGCACCCGTTTATCTATATTTACAAAGAACAGAAAAATGGCGATCAGAATTAATTTAGTTAATCCGGCTAACATTGTTGAAACGGCGTTCACGCGACGGATTCAGGATTTGCATTTTAAAGATTCTGAAATTCAGGCGGCGCAATATCTGTACATTGAAAAAGTTTTAGGCGCGGATTTCCTTGATTATGTGATCGCAAATTTAGACGACTTTGAAGAGTTAATAACTAACTTTTTTACACCTGTTATCAGTTACGCGGTTTACAAAATGAACTTTTACAGGTTGTTTGCTGAAGTGACAGATAGGGGAATCCAACAATTCAATAACACCGGAACAACGCAAATAGACAGCGAAGGCCGCGCGAAATTGTACGCTGAAATTGAGGAAACATTAGCGGTAAAAATCGGAATGATGGTGGATTATTGCACGTTGGAAGCCGAAGTATTAACAGACGGTTACAGCCTTTTGCAGATTAACGACAGATACACCAACTACCAGGAAGCGCAGGTTTTCGGCAAAACACTAAAAAATACTTATTTATGATTACAGTAATCTATAATAAAAGCACGAAAAGCAGCACGATCAACATATCCGGCGAAGTAGGGAAAAGCATATTTGGTGAAGGCGTTAACCTGAACGGAATAATGGCGCAAATCCAAAACGACGCACCGGAGCAAATTACCATGAATGTAGCTTCATTGGGCGGTGATTTATTCGAGGCGTTAGCAATACATGACTACCTTAAATTATTGCCTAAAAAGAAGGTTTGTAACATAATCGGAAACACCGCAAGCAGTGGGACAATTATAGCAATGGCAGCCGATGAAATTTTAATCAGTGAAAACAGCCGTTTTTTAATTCATAAGGCAAGTGCCGGGATGGAAGGCAACGGGGACGATTTTCAAAGGCAGGCCGATCAGCTTGAAAGTTTTGATAACACCATTTCTGATATTTATGTAAAGCGTACCGGAATGACCAAAGACGCGGTTTTATCATTGATGAAAGAAAATAGATGGATGACGGCAACCGAAGCGGTCAGCTTAAAATTTTGTGATGGAATTTTGAAACAAATAAATAACACTTTAAAAATAAAGAACATGGATGAACAACAAATTGCCGCTATTCAGGCAGAAAACGAAGCCTTAAAAATTAAGGTTGCGGAGTTGGAAGCAAGATTAATGGAAGCCAGCACCGGACTTGAGGACATTGAAACGGCCACAATCGAAAACGAAATACAGGCCGCAATCGAAGCTGGTAAAATTACCGACATCGAAAAGCCGATCTATCAAAATTTCGGCAAAGGAAATTTATCAGGATTGAAAGATACCCTAAAAGCCTTGCAGCCGAAAAACAGGGTTTTCACAGCCGACGCAAAAACAGATACAACCGTTAAAAATATGACGTGGGATTATCTTTATCGCAACGACGCCGCCAAATTAGCGGATTTAAAAGCAAATGATTTTCAGACATTCAATACCATTTTTAGAACAAAATTTGGCGTTGACTATAAAAGGGAGGGCAAATAATGAGTGTAGTTAGACCGCCATTTTGCGGATTCACAAAACAAGGAACATTAGCGACACCGGCCACCGGGACGCTATCAGTTTTGGAGTGGGGGGATAATTCTTCACACTTTACGAAAATTACAGTAGATGCAATGAAATTGATTATACCTGGAGGCGCGGCAGCTTTGCAGGGTGGTAAATTGCTTTACACATTGCCAGCCGGGAACATTGTTGTAAAAACATCATACCTTAAAATGTTAATTGATGGAGTTGCAGCAACTAACGACGCAAAAACACCTGAAGTTGGCATAGGAACAACAACAGCAACGGCAGCAACGGCAACATTAGGAACAACGCTTGAAAATATATTAGAAGGCGGGTTATGCCTTGCACCGGATTGTGCGGGTACTTTGCCAGCCGTCGGAACCGATACCGTTGACCTTGTAATAAAGGCCGCAGACGCTCACACCATTTATTTGAACATTGCCGACACATGGGCAGGCGCAGACACCGGGGGACTTCTTGCAACCGGAACCGTAATCCTTGAATGGGCATACTTAGATTAAAAACATTTAAAAACAAAATATCATGGCAGTAATTCAGCAAAGTATTTGGCGCGATTTTGTCGCAGAACAACTAATAAAAAACAACGAGTTTTTAAAATTCGTTAAGCCTGTAAGTCAGGCCAACATCATTAACGGAAGATCCGTAAACATCCCAAACGCGGGTGCATTGCCTGGCGTTACAGTAAATGACGCCACAGTAGGCGGTACAATCGGAGTAAGAACTGATACGGTTGCATCATATGACCTTAATTGGTTCAGGACTAACCCGGTATTGATTGACCATTTGGATGAGGTGGAATTATCTTATGATAAAACCGCATCGGTAATGAAGGCACAAACCGACGCACTTAGCGAAGCAGTAGGAAATTATTTTTTCTATTGGATGCTTGCCAACGGTGGGACTGAATGGACACCCGGAACCAATGCAGTTGTGACATCAGGCAGCGCAGGAACCAACAACAGCCCGGCGTACACCGCTAACAGATTGATGTTAACGCTCGCAAACCTTATGAGCGCGGGTTATTTAATGAGCCGTCAGGGAGTGCCAAAAAATGACCGTTTTGCCGTACTACCGACAGTTATGTATTATGAACTAATGGCCGCTATCGGAGTTGTTGGAAACGCAAATACGGAACTTATCAAAGGATTCAATAACAACGAAGGCAAATTGTTAAACGTTGCAGGATTTAACGTTATGGAACGCGCATCGGTAGCTTATGGAACCTCAACAGGAACCGAAACAGTTGTAGCACCAACGGCAGGCGTATGGACTGAAGTAAATACAATGTGTCACGCCGGGATTTGTTTCCAAAGCGAGGCAGTTGAGTTCGCGCTCGGTGATGTTAAATTATTTGAAACAAAAGATTCAGCAGAATATTACGGTTCGATTTATTCGGGCGAAGTTCGCGCGGGTGGTCGCCCTGTTTATTCAGGCAATTATGGAATTGTACCAATTTTCCAGGTGACATCTTAATATTTGTTTTGTAGGCATGGTGATAAAGCCGCCCATTACGCGGCGGCTTTTTTTTTAACTTTAAAAATGTAAAAAAATGGCAATACCTAATAACGGGTTTGAAGATGCAGACAGCCGGAAAGTAAACTATCAGGGCGCGAATTTTACCAAGTGGGATAAAACCGGACATCAAACAATGGAAGGTACAGCGAAGCCGTGGGAGGACTTACGAATAGAACCACAGGCACGAACCACAGGAGCCAATGCCCCGACATTTGAACAATGGTTCGATGATACTGCTATTGGTGACACCGGGAGCAGTAGAGGCGTTTATTTGTATTCTTTTGCAGACGGTGCAAGCGAAATGGAAATATTTTTCAGTGCGCAAATGCCCCACGCGTGGGACGGAGGCGCAATTTCAATTCATGCGCATTGGGTCCCTTACGCAGCGGCAACCGATAAAAAGGTAATTTGGGGATTAGAGTACAATTTTAAAAGCATCGGGGAAGTTTTCGGAGGCAATGCAGCCATTGTTTACGATACTGCATTATTTCCGGCAGACGCTGATTATGTGGCGGGAAAACATTATATTTCTGAATTTGCAGACATAACACCAGGCGCAACGCAAAATAGTATTAGCGCAATTTTAATAGGCCGTTTATTCAGGAAATCAAACGACGCGGCAGATAATTACACAAATAAGGCCGGACTTCTTTACATTGATATTCACTATCAATTAAACAGTTTAGGAAGTACAGACGAATACACAAAATAAGAAATGACATATCCAGACTTGATAAACAGGTTTATTCTTACGGGCGGCGGGCTGCTTGTTTTTTTATCTGTGGTAGTAATATTGTTGACTTTAATAATTTCAATTGTGGCAAAATGGTTAATTATTCCTAAAATTAAAAAGTTTTTGGGCTTGATGGATAGCCTTTTGACACGAATGGAAACTAATGAAAAAGAGTTAACAAATGTTAAACACGATGTTGAAATCACAAAGCAAGATTTCAAAAATACACGCGACCTGGTTGCCAACATTGCTGAAATTTCAGCAGATCACATCAGCGAAATGAAATTAATGGTAAACGATTTACAGGAAACCGTAAAAGAAGTAAGGGACACGGTTCTAATAATGGCACACGAACACAATCAAAATCATAATGAAAAAAATAATCTTAGCAGTTTTACTTTTGATAAGCCTAACAAGCACCGGACAACAAAACCCGGCAGCGTGGAATGATGGTAATTTTCCGGCAGTGCTTTATTTGATTGAGGGCAATTCTAATCCGTGGCTGCAAAAAAATGATAGCATTTATTCAGCTTTTGCGATTGATGGCGTTTTGTATGCTTCAGGCGTGAAGTGGTCACGAAATTTAACGGGGTTTGGTATGGCTTTTTGGAACACTAACGAAATGCCTGTAAAAACCGGATTGGTTTCAGATGAACCTATTTATTGGGGGGTTTGCAGGGATGGCGTTATTTGGGAATTGGAACTACAAAGCAAATCCGGGCGCGTCGGTAATACTTACGCCATATTTCGATTAGGTGATAAGCGACTGGAAATAAAAGACAATCCGTACTATTCATTGGATCCGGTTTGGCCTGACGTTTCAGAGTTACGAATAGAAACCCCGGCCACAAACAAGGCTTTGAAGTTTCCGGCTTTTATGGATTACCGCGACATATTGCCGAAATTTACATCAGGGTATTTCGTGCCGGAAATTATCGAAGGCAACGGGAAGTTAACGAAAAGTAAATATTTTAATTCATGCAGTTATCGGTTTACATCGCAGGATTTGGAGCGCGGATTTATTACGCTAAAAATTCATGCAACGCCATTAAAAAATTCAGCATCGGAACAAGTTTTCAAAACATACAAAATTTATTGGAAATGAAAGACAACAACAATCTAACTACAATATTTGGCTTAATAGCAGCTATTTGTGCATCTGTTTTAGGCACTGGGGTATTTGTTATAGGATCACCTGTTTTTGTTGGAATATCAACATTAGGAGCCATTTCATTGGGAATAATGGGATTTTTTGCAAAGGATAAAAACAAGCCTAACATACTACCATAATGGACAATATTTTAGTAATTTATCAGGGACAAAAAAAGACTATTGCTGTACCGATAACAAGCACAACCTGGGATCCGACTTACACAACCGAAACGGAAGCCGCGTTTGATTTAACCGGATATGATGAAATTTGGTTGACTATCAAAAAGCGCAAAGACTCACAAACGGAAACCTTACAAGTAGAAGGAACGGTTGAAGGATTAGCGACAGCCGGAATAGTTACATTTGAAATAACACCCGCACAAAGCGAATTAATAAAAGCGGGTGATTATGTTTATGACGTTTGGATTAGCGACGGGACAGATTTCCAAATTGTAGTAGATTCTATCTTAAAAGTTATGGAACCTGTTAATAAATCAGTGGCAGTATAATGGCAACAATTAACGGCATTGTAAAAGAATTACAAAATATAAAAGGAACGGTAAGGGATAAAAATAGAATATCTGGCAGCGTTGCGGCAATACTTTTGCAGGGCGAAGGCATGACGGGTGAGTTTACTATTTGCACACTTGCAACGGGTGGCGATTATGAAATAGACAAAATAGAAAGCGACAAAGTAAAAATAGTAATTGGCGCGGGGGTTTCTTATGGCTGTTATCGGTTAGGCTCACGAGGCAGCACAATTAAGAAAGGCACTCAAAAACTTATCTGGGTAAATTTAGTAAGTGATTCATCAGTAATTCATTTTTACGGTAGCGCATTAGGTGCTGAAGGTATATTTTTAGCCGGAAATGAAGGCTCAATGGATTTGGTTTATAGTGGTTATCACAATCACAACCTTATGTTTTTAGCCGTTAATTTGGGTATTAATCAATGGATTATAACGCCTTATGGGTTGGGTAATGTTGATGAAATGATACAAAATTCATTAGGTGATTACGTAGAAAAAGTAACAGGAAAAAGCCTTGTAGCAGATACCGAAATCGCAAAGATTCACAGCCAAAACACAGATACAAGTTTAGATGTTGGAGGCGAGAACGAAATTTCAGCGGCATCAATTAAGGGAGCAATAACGCAAATGTCGGAGGTTTCTGATTTCACAGCCTACAACGATAATCCTGACGCTTACACAATCCCACACGTTCAGGATATTTTAGGCGTTAAGAGCCTTAAATATTCGGCTGATTTCGTTTTTGAGGCCGGCACGCTAAAAGTGAAAGGCGCGGGAAATACCACAGGAAAAACGTTGTCTATTTTTAATTTGGCTGGGACGGAGAATTTGACGGTGTTGGATAATGGGAATGTGGGGATTAAAAAATCAGACACTGACGCCCCGCTTCATATTTACGGAACTACATCAGGATTTAAACCTGCGATGTGGGTTTCTGATAATAATTCAAACGTTGGTGCAGCGCAATTCTTCCAATGGCGTGGTGGATCTGTAAATAATAAAATACATGGTATCATAGCAGATTCTTTCGGGATTAATTTTTATAGAATTGTTGATGCTGGTAATTCTTTCGTAAGCAGTACACCAGATTTTACTATTAGCCCTACCGGTAAAGTTGGTATATCAATATTAACCCCCGCCAAATCCCTCGAAGTATCACACGCCACAGGCGACTGTTTCAGACTTTCATACGACAAATCAACAACCTACAAAGCCGATTTTACTTTAGATTCAGCGGGTAAATTGACTATTGCAGCCGCCGGAGGGCATGAATTTACAGGCGATGTAAACCTAACAGGCGTATTAAAAATTGACGGGGTTCAGGTTATTAAGGAACAGCAGGCGGCCTTAACAGATCACACGCTGACTTTTACAAGCAACCCACTAACAGCAACAACATCCGCAACGATTGACAGAGGCGACAATCCAACAGTGGGCGAAGTTGCTCAGGTGTGTACAAATTTGGATTTAGCAATTCAAAAAATAGTGACAGTATTAAGAACTCACGGATTAATCGCAACAACATAAAACTATGATAATCGAAAATAACATAATTGCAGAAAAGCAGGCGCAAATTGCCGCTATATGGGAAGAAATACACACTTTACACCAACAGCGCGAAAGCCTGGAAGCTGAATTATTACAGCCCGCCGGATGGTACGAAAATACCGCCAAAAGGATAATTATTGATGACGGCGACGCGGTACGTCTTACGATCAACGCAAAAGCGTTAATTGATTATCTGTTTTCATCTGACATCACAGCGGAAAAGATCGGTGATAAAACCTATGTTTACGTTAACTATATTTTGCCAGAACACGAAAGTATCTTAATTTTGTACGGTGCTGAAATCGAAAACGCACCTATTGAACAAACCGAAATACTTTAAAAATGGAAAACGAACTTATCAAAATCGAACTGGAAAAAAAAGAAATCGAACTGTTAATAACAGCGTTGGATAAATTGCAGTTGTCAGGCTTACAGGCGGCGCAATTCGTGCTTAATACCGCTGCAAAGCTACATAGTACCATTGAAGAAAAGAAGCCGTTAGAAGGCGTTAAAATGGCTGTAAAGAAATAGCTTTTAATAGTTTCCATTTGGTTAAGCCTGCATTCGTTAATTCGTTTGCAGGCTTTTTAACTTTTATTAACTTCCGTTAACAATTTAATTGTTGTTTATTGTTGTTTATTGTTTATCTTTGTTGCATAATTAATTGATAACAATTTAAAAAAAAGGAGCACAAAATGACAACTTTAACAGCAGCAAACGCAAAAACAGCAAGCACAATTCAAAACGTAAAAAATCCAGAATGGGGCACATTCAGATTTAACTACAATGAAAACGGGTTTCATTCTTACGGAAGCGGTGCAAATTCAGCGGTTTTATTCGAAAGTGATTTTTCAGAATGGACAATAATAACAGTAATAAACTAAACAACAAACTGGGGGCGGGCAACCGCTCCCATAAAACGGAGGATAAAATGAATTTATCAGTAAAAAAAACAGATTACAGGTTTTCAGCTAATAACATGGATTATTTGCCGGAAACAAACGAATGTGAGCAATGCGGGGACTTTTGCGACGATGATCACATTTACGATTTTAATGGTGAGCAACTTTGCTCAAAATGTTTCAATAAGGAAGTTGATGCAGAAGAATTGTACCTATCTGAATTTGATTATGAATTGAACGGAGGTACAAAATGAACCAGACAAAAACCATTGCCGAAAATATGCAATACTTTGCAGAAAAATTAAGCAAACAATGCGAAGAGTTAATATTATTGAACGGCACGAAATTAGACCAAATAAGCAGCCCAGAAACATACAGCAATGAAAGTATTGAAGAAACTACAAAACGCTTTAAAAACGCTTTAAAATCAATTTTAGATACGGTAACGGAAATTGATGACCATTGCGACATTTTACAATCTGAACCGGAACCGGAAACACAATCAGAAATTTTCAAACAAATGGCCGAAATATTCAGGCCGATAAATTCACAGAATTTTAATTTTTAAAAAAAGGAGTTTACAAAATGAACGAACAACAAATTTTTAAAAAGATTCCAGCTATTATGAGGGAAATTGAACCAATCGCCAAAGGGCGCAAAAACAGCCAGCAAGGATATTCTTATCGCGGCGTTGATGATGTGATGAATGAACTTTCGCCAATACTTGCAAAGCATGGCGTTTTTCCTGTCACTTCGATAAGTGAGTCAGGAAATATGGAAATGATTAAAAGCAAATCAGGAACCGACGGTTTCCATTGTACCCGCTTTTACACCTTCAAACTTTACGCTGAAGATGGCAGCTTTGTAGAGGGAAAAGTTGAAGGCGAGGCCAGCGATTATGGTGACAAAGCAGCCGGAAAAGCACACTCTTACGCGTACAGAGATTTTCTTATGAAAACTTTTTGCATCCCGACGGAAGGAGATCACGACACCGACAAACACAGCCCTGAATTTACAGTTAAAAAAGATCAAAACTTTGCAGCCATGACACCGCGAAAATTAACCTTAGCAGATGCCGGATTTAACAAAGCGTTGATGAGGCATAAAGACGGGGAGCCTAACGTTTTTGAAAAACTAACGGCAGCCTTTGAATTATCAGATGCACAACTTAAAGAATGGGAAAGGGAAACGAAATGACCTGCAAAGATGATGACTGCGATAAGCAAGTGATCCCGTGGGAAAACGAAATGCCTTGTAAAAAATGCGACGGGCGCGGGTGCGATATGGATGGTATTTTGTGCGACCAATGCAGCGGAGAAGGCTTTTTGAAATATTGGGAAAAAGAATATTGTGAATTTTGTTACACATTAAAAGATTGAAAGGATATTAAAATGGAAAGTACAGTAAAAAAAGAAGCATTGGAATTAATTTTAACATTTAAAACAGGTGAATTAGATTTTACCTACATTAAAAAAATTGGTTATAAAACATTCAAATTTTCAAAGGGACAACTTGAATCACGGCTTAGATGGCTTATTGAAAATGGCTATCTTGTAAGAATTGATTATGGCCGTTACATGAGAATTTTGAATAAAATTGATGATCAAACACAAATTCAAAAAACTGAAATACCTGTTAAGGTTGTTCACATAAAAAAAGAAGTTGGATTAATTCGTAAATTTTGGCGGTGGATTTATTAATAATTTAATTGCTGCGCTATCGGCAACACGGGCATTAAAAATGAAAAAAGAATTAATAAACAGGCATTTAAAGACACGAAAACAAATCGAACAGGCAGCCAAAAAATTGAATATTTCGACAGTTGGCAGCCGCGAAAGTCTTATCATTGCGATAAGTAACAAAAGTTATTCAGCAATAAAAAAAGCAATTAACGAATAGAAAGGGTTTAACAATGACATCAATTATAACATTATCGGTTTTACTTGTTATCCTTGTTGGTGGTTGGTTTACTTCGCCTGTTCAAAAATGGCTTAAAAAAGAAAATCAAAGATACAAAGATGAGTATAAACACGCGCCTAAATGGTCAGATGAAAGGAGGTCGAAATGAAAGAAAAACAATGTAATTTGCCAGGCTTTGAAAAGCAGCAAAACGCGCTATCAAATGCAAGAACAGCGAAAAACAAAGCAGCACAATTTTTGAAACAGCCGCGACGGTCAATAAGAATTGACGAAAAAACGATCATTCAACACCGGGACATGACAACAGACCCGGAAATATTAAAAACTAATTGGATTAACAAAATGGAAAGTTTTAGATACCTTGCAGAAAAAAAAAGGGGGAATAATGGAAGCGTACTTTAATACCACCAACGCCACAACAGGACAGCTAAAAAAATACAAGTTTTTAGCATTAAGCCAAAATAAGCGCATTAGCCGAATGTTTTTTAACGACATGAGCGAAGCAACGCCCTCAGAGATTTGGAGAGCCTACAACGACCCGGACACGCCGTTAACATCAATCAGGCGAAGCATTAACACCCTGACAAAAATAGGCCACATCGAAAAGACAAGCGAAAAGCGAATAGGTATGTACGGACGTCATGAACACATTTGGAAAATTAAATTTTAACTAACTGCTGCGCTACCGGCAACACGGGCAAATAAAATGCAGGAAATTTTAACAATAGATGATATGGCTAAATTGTTTCGAGTTCACAAAGAAACAATAAGACGGTGGCGCGACAAAGGGAAATTCACTTCAAAAAGATACGGGCGTAATGTGTATTATGATCGGTGGAGTGCAATGGTTTATTTTGAAGAATGCAAGCCGATGATACAGAAAATTGATGAAAAAAGAAAGGCGAAACAATTAACAACAATTAACAACAACAAACGACAAAAATAGAGTAATTTTGACGAACATTTAAAAAAGAGATTTTATGAAATATGAAGAGTTTTTAGAACGAAAAAAGCACACCACAATTGATTACGGAATTGAGCCTACATTTTATCCTGATGGGTTATTTGACTTTCAAAAGTACGTTTCTGAATATGCCATTAAAAAAGGGCGTTGTGCTATATTTTTAGATACTGGATTAGGTAAGACAATAATCGAGTTAACTATTGCCCATAATTACGTATTGGAAACGAATAAACCTGTACTAATTATTACACCATTAGCCGTATCAAATCAGTTTATTATCGAGGCTGAAAAGTTTAATATTCCAGACGTTGAGCATACAAAAAATGGAAATTTCACTAAAAAAATAATCCTGATAAATTATGAAAGGTTACACTATGTTAACTGGAATGATTTTGATTGTGTTATTTTAGATGAAAGTTCAATTTTGAAAAACTTTGAAGGGGCAATAAAAAATCAGGTAACTACCTTTTTAAAAAAGGTAAAATACAGATTTTTAGCAACGGCAACGCCTTCACCAAATGATTACATTGAATTAGGCACAAGCTCTGAGGCACTCGGTTACATGGGTTATATGGATATGTTGGGAAGGTTTTTTAAAAACAACCAAAACAATGTAGCCAAATTAAGCCAGATAAGCAAAGCAAGGCAAGGTGAAGAATTTTATTTAAAACCTCACGCTGAAAATGATTTTTGGAAATGGGTATCGTCATGGTCAATATCTGCAAAAAAACCGAGTAACTTAGGGTTTAATGATGATCGGTTTGTATTGCCTGAATTGTACGAAATTGAAACAATAATCAGAAATGAAAACCCGCTTACAATTAATGGTCAGCATAGTTTATTTGCTATTCCTGCCGTCGGATTTAAGGAAATAAAAGCGGAGGCAAAAGTAACCATTAAACAACGGTGCGAAATAGCCATAGAAAAGGCTTTAAAACACGATATTTCAGTTTATTGGTGCAACCTTAACGCGGAGGCTGATGTATTGCTACAACTTGACAAAACAGCCGTAGAGGTGCGCGGTAATATGGACATTGATAAAAAAGAGGATATTTTAATAAACTTTGCAAAAGGTGAAATTAAAAAACTTGTAACCAAAACAAGTATCACGGCATTTGGACTTAACTGGCAACATTGCAACCATACTACCTATTTTCCAACTTACAGCTATGAGCAATATTATCAAGCTATAAGAAGGTTTTGGAGGTTTGGACAAACTAAACCAGTATTAGTAGATTTAATACTGACAGATGGGCAAGAACGGATAATACAAAGCCTTTTAATCAAAAAAGATAAGGCTATTAAAATGTTCGAAAAATTAACAGAACAAACAAATGCAGATTTTACAACCAAAAAAAAGGAATTTAATAAAATAGTAACATTACCTAAATTTATCTAAAATGACAAAAGAACAATTTATAACAGAAAATTACGCAATCTATAATTCTGATTGTATGGAAGTAGTAAAAGAAATGCCAGATAATTCCATTGATTTATCCGTTTATTCGCCTCCGTTTGCCGGACTGTACAATTATTCAAGTTCAGAAAGGGACTTTTCTAACTGCGAAAGTAGAGAACAGTTTTTGGAAATGTATTCATTCCTTATTGAGCAAATGGCAAGGATTACAAAGCCTGGTAGAATAAACGCGGTACACGCAACCGACATTCATAACAATACCGGAAGGCTTTGGGATTTTCCGGCTGAAGTTATTAAGATACACGAAAAATATGGTTTTGAATATCATAACCGTATTACGATTTGGAAAGAGCCGTTAAAGGTTAGAATGAGAACAATGGTACAAAGTTTAATGCATAAATTTATTGTTGAGGATGCTACAAAATGTTTTCCGGCAATGCCTGACTATGTTTTGATTTTTAAGAAAAAAGGTGAAAACAAAATACCAGTAACACACCTTAACGGATTAATGGATTATCCGTATTTTGGTGAAGTACCATTTTTGGAAGCACACAAAGAAACGTACGGAAATTATAATGACTTTCGTAAAAAATGGATAGCTTTTAAAGGTGATCCGAGAGAAAACAAATTAAGTCATTTAACATGGCAGCGTTACGCCTCAAGCGTTTGGGATGATGTTAGAATTGATAATGTTTTGCCGTTCAAAGATTCAAAACAGGAAGATGACGAAAAGCACGTACACCCGCTGCAATTAGATGTTATTGATAGAGTTGTGTATTTGTATTCAAATGAAGGCGAAGTAGTTTTGACACCGTTTGCCGGGGTTGGTAGTGAGGTATTTTCGCCTGTTTCGATGAACAGAAAAGCAATAGGAATAGAGTTAAAAGAAAGTTACTATAACCAGATGGTTGAAAATATGAAGGATGCTAACACACGTTTTGCACATTACAAGCAAACGGAACTATTTTAACAAATAATTAACACTTACAAACTACCTAATTTTAAAAATTCGTTGTAAATTTGCACCTACTAAACACACACCACAAAATGAATAGTAAAACGAAATGTAATAAAACTTTTTTCATAAAACGTAATCCTTTTTTTAGAGCGGTTCAGGGCTTCATGTGGTGTGTGTCCCTGACCGCTTTTTTTATTCACTTAATACACACATCAAAATGAATTATTCAGATCAAATCAAAAGCCCAAAGTGGCAAAAGAAACGCCTTGAAATTTTAGGATTAAGAGGCTTTAAATGTGAAATTTGCGGCGATGAAGAAAATCAGCTTCACGTTCATCACAGATTTTATATTAAAAATCGTAAGGCATGGGAATACGACAACGACGTGTTTCAGGTACTTTGCCAGAAATGCCACGAAAAAATACACGAAAAAGAAAAACAGCCTAATTTTACCGAATTTGAACTTAATTTAATAGAGTCAATAAGGGAAAATAAAGTACCAAACAGAGAGATAAGAAGTTTATCATATTTATTAAATCAATACAAAGATTATTATGATTTATTCTTATCTGAATTTTGGGAAGAAAATAATTTTTTTACAGATTTGGCTGAAGCATTCAATTCAACTGATACGGGCGTTTTATCATCAATAAATAGATTTTGCCGCCAAAACGATGAATCTATTAGTATGAGTATGCAATTAAACGAACTGAAAGATGAAATAAGAATATTAAAAGGTGAAGTAACAAGAGAAGAATTAGATAAAGAACCGTGGTAATATGGAAGGCTGGATAAAATTACATAGAGCATTTTTAGAATGGCAATGGTTCAGCAACTATAAAATGGTATCTGTTTTTATTTATTGCCTTTTGAAAGCAAACCATAACGGGAAGTTTTGGCAGACCATAGAAATAAATCGAGGCTCATTTATCACATCATTAGATCATATTTCAGTTGATACCGGGTTAAGCGTTCATGTAGTTAGGAATTGTTTGGATAAACTAAAACAGACTAAGGAAATTGAAGTAAAAACGACAAACAAATTTACTTTGATAACTATTTGTAAATATGATACTTATCAACAAGAAAACGCACAAAAAGAAAGTGAACGGGCAAACAACGGGCAAACAACGGGCAAACAACGGGCAACAAACAAGAATGATAAGAATGATAATAATTTAATTACATGGAAAAATGATTTTGAAATTTATAAAAATGAATGCCTGATTGAGTGCCGAAAATTGTACAATGATAAAGAGTTTATTGCCGAACAATCACACCTAAACCCAAATGTTAACGTAAAACTAAGCATCGAAAAAGCAATAAAAAATTATTGGGAAACGGAGGCGGCATGGGATAAAAAACGAAAGGATAAGAAACTACAAAAAATAAACTGGAAATCAACAATGAAAAACGCAATAAGCAGCCCGATGAATAGAACCTACCTAACTAAACAAGAACAGGAACCAAAACCGATGGAAGTACTACATATTGAAGATCCTATTTTCAATAAAAATAAACCCTACTAAAATGAAAATAAACGACGTGATCGAAAGAATGAAGAAAAGCCTTGACACTTATCAGCAACTGCCAACGGCACGGTCTGAAGTTATCAAAGCCAAAATTAATGAACTAAACACCATAATTCACTATGTAAACAACACCGAAAAATACATAGCGATGGTTGAAAATGACCTATTTCCTATGACCGATAAAATTATAAAATTACAGGAAAAGAACCTATCTTTGGAAAGGCGTTTATCATTTTACACCAACGAAATAACGGTGGACGGCAAAAAAGAAAACAGGTACTATTTTGATTTATCCAACCTAATAAGTAACGAAAATGGAAATTGAGGAAATACCACTGTACGGACAAAATAAGCAGCGAGATAGTGAAATAGACAATTTACTTTTATCCAGTAAAATAGACACTACTAAAAACATCGAACGCGCGCCAACTATTTTAAGCATAAAAGAACGCGGAGCAGGTCAATTCGTTAACAAAAGGTTATTTACACTCGGTAACTTTTCATGCCTGATCGGGAAGGCTAAAAGCCGCAAAACATTTTTACTTTCTTTATTAACTGCCGGGGTTATCAGGTCGGACAACAAATTTTATTCAGAGATACCAACAGGAAAAACAACCATTCTATATTTTGATACCGAACAGGGGGAGTATGATAGTTTGAATGTAATAAAGCGAATTGAATACATGACCGGAAACAAAGAAATAATTAAGGCTTTTATGTTAAGGGAATACACGCCTTCACAGCGTTGTGACATCTTAGAACGTGCCTTTGAGTTGTGGGGTGATGTTACCGCGCTTTGTGTAATTGATGGAGCCGCAGACCTTGCAACCGCTATCAATGACGAAGAAGAAGCCACGCGGGTTACGTCAATGTTTTTAAGACTTACCAAAGTTTATAATTGCCATATTGCAACGGTATTGCACCAGAATAAGAATGACGGTTACGCCACCGGGTGGATTGGATCGCAAATAATGAAAAAGGCGGAGGCCATTATTTCAGTAACAAAAAAAGAAGGCGGCATCAGCTTAGTAAATTGTGATCTTAGCCGGGGTATTGATTTTGCGCCGTTTGAAATTACTATCAATCAATCCGGTATTCCTATTGTTTGCGATGGTAAAACAGAGTTAATTGATTATGAGTATCCGATAAATGACCAGCAAAAAGACAACTGCCCATTTTAACAAAATTTATAGATTCAAATTTGATTAACAACAATACACAATTTACTTTTACAAAAAATTAAAACAATGGCAGATCAAAAAATTTATGTAGGAAACGGAAAAAAGATAAGCACGAAATTTGGTGACGCGTTCAAAATTTCGCTATCAAAAAAAGACATCAATACGATTTTAGCTTTTATGAAATCAAACGCGCTCGAATGGTGCAACCTGGAAATGATGGAACGCAAAGAGCCGGATAAGTACGGTAAAACACATTGGATCGCTATTGACACGTGGAAGCCTGAGCCAAAAAATGAAGGCAACTACCAAAAGCAAGACGAACGGCAGGCGATGACCGAAACACAGGAACCAACGGACGACTTACCATTTTAAGTTATGGAAACACTACCAAAAAAACGCAGGCTTTATCCTGAACACGATTTGCAGGTTGCGTGCCTTGCATGGTTCAAAATGCAATATCCTAAATATGAGCGTGTAATTTTTCACATACCTAACGAACGCAAACAAAGCCCGATGGCCGGTAAGCGTGCAAAGGATTTAGGGACATTGGCAGGGGTTGCAGATGTTTTTTTATCAGTGGCAAAATATGACTTTCACGGATTTTACATTGAATTTAAAAGCGCAAAAGGCAAACAAACGGATGAACAGTTTTATTTTGAGGAGGCAATTTTAAAGCAAGGTTATCAATACAAAATAATAAGAGATTTTGAAACATTCAAAACTGAAATAGTAAAGTATTTATATTTTAAAACTATCTAAAATGAAAATCAAAGCAAAAGAATTAGTAAAACGGTTTATTAAAATCGAAAGCCTTAAAGATTTTGGAGGCATGGACCCGGATTTGGCTAAAGAGTGCGCAAAAATTGCAATGCAATATCATTATTATTTTTTAGCTACAAGAGCCGCAAAAATAGAAACATACGCTCAAAAAATTGACAAAATGAACACCAAAAAACAGCCCGTAAATTATGCGAAAAAGGAGGCAAAACAATGAAAAAGTTAATATTTCTTATTGTTTTACTTACATCAGGAATATGGTTGCAGGCGCAAATACTGCAAAACAATCAGATCATAATAACGGCGCAACCGGACGGCGTTTACATCGAGCCAACAACAGCCGGGGATTGTTTCTTTGTTTACATGGAGATTAACAAAGTTGAGGATGGTTGGATTCAATTCAGCGAAATGCAATTCATGCAACCGTACTGGATTTTGACAGGCAAGACGTTAACGTTAACGCTGTACAAGTACAACACAGCCGGATTAAACCGGATAGGACAAAATAAAGAAGTTCATTTAATTTCATCTTACGAAATACAATTTTAGTTATGATACACTTAGCAGACGAAGAAACAACAAAAAACTGGATTAAATTTCAGCGCGATTATTTCGGCAAAAGGTTTTTTTATAAAGGATGGATAATTTCAAAGGCGGCGGCATTCGGACTTATCGAACGCGGCGAAGTACAGGAACAGGATTTAGTAAAGGTTGATTCAGATTATCACAAAAAAATTATACTTGTATGATCGAGATAGGCCGATTCATTGAAATACCAGAAACCGAGCAAAAAGTTAAAAAGTACAATTATCGGTTTGAATTTATAAAATCATTCGAAAGAATGTGCGATTTTAGAAACTGGAAAACATCGGTAAACGTAATGACAAAAGAAAATAATTTATACTTTTACAGGGAGGCAATTAAATGATAATCATTGAAATATTTTGTACAATTTGGGGCATTGTGTTTTTGGCAGGCGCGGTTATTTGGTTGCGCGAAGCTAACAAAGCACATCAGGAAATGAAAAAAGAAATGCGAGGTGAAAAATGAAATACCTTGTAAAATTCAAAATCGGTGAAAGGCACTTCAAACATGAAGTAGAAGCCACAATAGCAATATGGGCAAAAAAAAAATTTTACCGTGAAATTGAGATTTTAGAAGTTGAGCCAGTAATTGAACCTGAACCAGAAATAGTTAGTTTTTTAAAAGGGATTGTAAACAAAAAGCCATGAATTTAAAATTTACCTACTTCACATCAGTAAAAGATGGCAGACTACAAAAGCATATCACAAACGCAATTAGAAACGATTTAAGCACGTTTGAAGGTAAAAGAATAGTAATTACTATCAGCAAGGCCAAAAGTCAAAGGACGGTACTCCAAAATTCGCTATACTGGGTTTACGTCACAATGATTGCAAACGAACTCGGTTATGACAAAAACGAAATGCACGAAGTAATCAAATTTAAGTTTATGAAGTGCGAAAAAGTAAACGAAAAAACAGGCGAAGTAATGCAATACCTGAAATCAACTACCGACTTAAGTAAGATGGATTTTGTAGATTTGATAAACGATTTGCAAAGATGGTCAGCTGAAAGTTTGGGAATTGTATTGCCGGAACCTGGACAACAAATTGAAATATTTTAAATATGAAAGAATTATTTGTAATTTTGTCGGAGCAGAAATTTGTAATCTTTGAAAACGATAACAACAACGTGAAAAAGATGGCAGGCAAAGAAAACAGGTTTTTAACGAAAACAGACGCTGAAAACACGATACGAAACATGATAAAAAATAATCCAACAATCTATAAAAGCAAATCTTAAAATTTATTAACAATGAAAAAACTAACATTCTTATTTTTGATGATCGCAGCAATGGCATGCACGAAAGACAAAGAAACACCGACACCAACGCCACCAACAACGAAATGCACCACATGCACCGAACAGGTAACGCAAGTAAAAAGCACATTTTGTGGTACAATTGACGCGGTTAACGTTTTCAAACAAACGCTAATTCAGCAAGGCGCACAACAGGGACAAATATGGAAATGTAAGGATAATTAACATGGAAGAGCAAATTGGATTTAAAGTAACAGTAGAATACTATTGTTTGGGTATGATTGATGAAAAAACTTTTATAGAAAAGTTTAATGCAGATCCTTTTGAATCATACAAATATATTTCAGATAACTTCAAAGACGGCCCTGATAATTTTTCAGATGATAATAAAATTGTAAAAGTTGAAATACTGTAAACATAAAAGGCAACGCAAAGCCATCTTCGGGAGTGAACCTGCGGGGCAATACCGTTATCAAACACGCGGCGGGAAGTGATGCACCCCGCAGCCTTTTTTTCACTAAAAAACAGAAAACATAATGACAACAAAAGAGAAAATAATCAGATTAAGTATTGAAGAAATACAAAAAAAAGTAGCTGAAATTGATTTGCTTTTATTAGCAAATCCACTTACCGAAATCCTCAAAATCCGAAATGAGGCACAAATACTACTTGTAAGAAATAATACAATACAGTCACGCTCAACGGCTGAATTTATCAACAAAATAAACGAACTTGCAAAGCGTGAAAAGCATCAATTTGAGATAGCCGAAAAATCAAAAGACAGCATTAAGTTGATTGACAGTAAAATTGACTTAGAGTTTGAACTTGGAGACCTTGAAAACGAACTTTATTTTTTACTGAGAAAAGAAAACACAAAAAACTGAAGTACTTTTGCAGTATGAAAATTGAACCGGATAACGATATTTGGGAAATGGAAGATTTCGGGATGGAAGCCGATGAACTAAACGATTGTTTCGACTTCGATGCTGATTTTGATATTGCCGAAAGTGAAAGCCGATTCATAAAGCCTAAACTTACAAAAGCCATTCTGGTTAAATGGATAAATGCGATCAGCGCGGCAAAAGAAATAGAAATTAAACCCGGCCTTTGTTATTTTGGAATAATACACGGAAATTTCATT
>CAJATL010000421.1 GCA_903944895.1 uncultured Bacteroidota bacterium | reverse complement strand
GTTATCTATAAAGATTGACCTAACAAAAAGATTAAATAAATTGTCCATCGTATTCCTCCTGCTGTATTAAGATTTATCAATCAATTCACGGTTTTTACTTCGCTGCAACCAGATGATAACACCAATAATGACAAGTGCCATCGGTGGAAGAATCATCATCCCGTTATTAACGTAGCCAGCATCAAAAGCCGCCTGAGGGATTATCTGAAATCCGTATAATTTTCCTGAACCAAATAATTCACGAATAAAAGCTACGGTAACCAGAATGATACCATAGCCCAGGCCGTTTCCGATACCATCAATAAATGAAGGCCAGGGTTTATTCCCCATGGCAAAAGCTTCAAGACGCCCCATCAGGATACAGTTGGTGATAATCAGACCCACAAAAACCGACAGTTTTTTACTCACATCATACACATAAGCTTTTAAAAGCTGGTCAACAATGATTACCAAAGCTGCAACTACAACAAGTTGAACAATGATTCTGATACGCGATGGAATTGTATCACGCAATGCTGAAATGATGAGGTTCGAAAATGCCGTTACAATGGTCACTGACAAAGCCATGACAATGGCCGGTTTTAATTGTACCGTTACAGCAAGTGCCGAACAAATACCCAAAACCTGCACAGTTACTGGATTTTCGAAATTCAGTGGATTATTTAGCAGCTTAATATTTTTGGCCGAGAACAAAGATTCACGTTCCTTTTTAATAGTGTCGTTCATATTTTGCCTTTGTTTTTAAAATATTCTTCATAATTTGTCAGACAATCTTTGAGCATGTATTCAAGCCCTTTACTGGTGATGGTTCCTCCTGAAATTGCATCAACATTGTGAATGTCGTCAGGTTTGGCACCGCCTTTTAACACGCCGATAGAGACAAATATCCCGTCAGCATTAAAAATCTGTTTCCCATCAAAAGGCCTCTCAAACATTGGAGTATTGATTTCAGCACCTAGGCCGGGGGTTTCGCCTTTATGATCGAAAACAGCACCGTAAATGGTGTTAAAGTCGTCATTAAAAGCTACATATCCCCACACTGGTCCCCATAATCCTTTACCGCGCACCGGAACAATGGTGTAATTTTTACCATCATCGAGTGTAGCGATAAAAACGGGTAGTTGCTGCTCTTCGGCAGGTTTCTTTAATTCGATGGCGAGGTCAACACCAAAAGCATCAACACCAGCGATTTCCGTACCTTTATTGTTGATGGTAAGGGTTTTGGTGATATACTTTTTGTAAGCTTCCATTGCATCTTTTACCGTGGTTTCGATATGAACAGATTCCAGGATATTCTGCATTTTTTCGATCCGGATGTTGTCTTCCTGGCGGGGTTTTAAACCCACGGCGACAAAGGTGAGCGAAACGGCTACCAGTATCACCATCACTGTGGAGTAAATAACGATATACTTATTGCTGTGCATCTTTACTGGTTTTATTTGTTCTGTACTAAAAGTTTAGATCGTTTAAGCCGCTTGCTGATGTTCGACTGGATAACATAGTGGTCAATCAGCGGGGCAAAGGTGTTCATCAGCAGGATGGCAAGCATCATGCCTTCGGGATAAGCCGGGTTAAATACCCTGATCATAATGGCAAACATCCCAACCAAAATGCCGTAAATCCATTTTCCACGGTTAGTTTGCGCTGAAGTTACCGGGTCGGTGGCCATAAAAACCAGTCCGAAGAGGAACCCGCCCATCATGATGTGTGTCAAAGGATCAATTTTCATGTACTCGTTGGCATCAGCAGCATTAAAAATCAAGGTCATTCCAACACCTCCTATGAGCGTTGCCAGCATAATTCTCCAGCTTCCAATACCCGTAAAAAGTAGAATTGCCGCACCAATCAGGATGGCAATTTTAGATGTTTCACCTATCGAACCAGGGATGGTTCCGATGATCATGTCGCTCAGCTCGGGGAGTTTATCAAATAAACCCAGGCCAGCATTTCCAAGCGGTGTGGCACCTGAAAAACCATCAACCACATGTGAGCCTTTGTTTAAACCCCAAACCCAGACCTGGTCACCGCTCATGTCGGCAGGATAGGCAAAAAACATAAAGGCGCGGGTTAAAAGTGCCGGGTTAAAAATGTTCATCCCGGTACCGCCAAAGGCTTCTTTGCCAATGACAACGGCAAAAATTGTCGAAACGGCTACCATCCAGAGTGGAATGGTCACCGGGACAATCATCGGGATAAGTAATCCGGAAACAAGGAATCCTTCGTTAACTTCGTGGCCGCGATATTGCGCAAAAATAAATTCGACAGCAAGCCCCGAAACATACGAAACTATGATGATTGGCAGCACTTTTCCAAAGCCAAACCAGAAATTATTCATTAAACTGCCGGTTTCACCAATGGATAAATTGTACTGGTAACCAACATTCCACATCCCAAATAAGAGGGCTGGAACAAGTGCCAGAATAACAACAATCATGGTGCGTTTCATGTCCATCACGTCGCGGATATGGCTGCCTTTAAAGGTGACCTTGTCGGGCACAAATAAAAAGGTTTCAAACGCGTCGAAGGTTGAGCGTAACTTTTCAAATCTTCCCCCTTTTTCGACCTGGGGTTTTATTTTATCCAGAAAATTTCTTAATGTCTTCATCTGTAATACGTTCAAATTAATTCATTTCTTTTCTGATGTAGTCGAGGCCTTCACGAACGATGGCCTGCATTTCGGTTTTAGAAGCATCAATGAATTCGCACAAAGCGAAATCTTCTTCATCAACTTCGTAAATCCCAAGGTTTTCCATCAGATCGATATCTTTAACAAGAATTGCCTTGAGCAATTGCATGGGATAAATATTCATCGGGAACACTTTTTCGTATTCGCCGGTCATTACAAAAGCCCTGTGACCGCCGTTAAGATTGGTGTCGAGCCTGTATTTTCTTTTTGGCGTAAGCCAGGAGAAAAAAGTTTTGGAGAAGCTGAATTTATTCAGACTTGGCATGGCCCATCCTAAAAATTCAAAATAATCGCCTTCTGGGATAACCGTAACCTGGGAGTGGTAAAAACCAATGTAGCCGTCCCTGTCGATTTTGGTACCTGTGAGCGGGTTGCCACTGATAATCCTGAGTTTGCCGGGTTTGATATTTCCTTCGCTGAATTTATGTAAACAGGCGCCAACTTTTGTTTTGAAATACCGTGGTTTGATGACTTCAGATCCTGTAAAAGCTACAATTCTTTCGGCATTGTAACGGCCTTCGAGGAACAATCGTCCAATGGTCAAAACTTCCTGCGGACGCAAAACCCAGACGGTCTCTCCCTTGTTTATCGGGTCAATTTTGTTAATCTGAATCCCGACATTTCCTGCCGGATGAGGCCCTTTAAAATAATTGACCTGCACATTTGTGCATGCCGTAAAAACTTTGGAGGCCTGATTTCCTGCTTTGAGATTGAGATGGATTTTGCCGGCAGTGAGTTTGACAAGGGCATTAATTCCGGTTTGAAATTCCTTACTGTATTTTTCGACGATAAAATTATAATCCGGGGCCAGCGGACTGCTGTCGAAAGCCGAAATAAAAATTGCTTTAGGTTTGTCGGTGGGATTCGCAATTACTGAGTAAGGACGCTGCTTGATCATCGGCCAAACGCCACTTTTCAAAAGCTTTTCGATGATCTTTTCGCGATCGAGTGTTGATGGGTCAGCTTTCCCAAAATCCTCGTAAGCATTTTGAGAATCAGCAGTGACCATGATTTCGAGAACCACCCTTTTGGCTCCACGCCTGATCTCTTTGATGGTTCCGCTAACCGGCGAGCTAAAATAAATATTTTCGCGATACTTGTCGAAGAACAACGAAGTACCCGCTTTCACCTGATCACCTTCAGCCACAAGAAGTTTTGGAAAAACACCCGGAAAATCGGTTGGCTTCAAGGCATAACAGCCAGCCTCGATTTCGGTAATGTTCTTTTCAGCTTCTCCAAGCAATTTGATGTCAAGGCCCTGTTTTATTACAATTGTTTCTGACATACTTTTAAATCAAAAAAATAATATCTAAAAAAATTAGGATCAGTATTTTATTCGATGAAATATTTTAAAAATCTGATGCAATAATATGAATTAAATTCCATTCTGTTTTACCGATGGCCGAAATTCCGCAACCTGCATGATATCAGCTTTTAAAGGACTGAATCTTTAGTTTTGAATTTCACATTGTTGAACTTAAGCCGGTTGATGCAACAGTATTGAAACCCTTATTTTTAAAGGCGCAAAAATATTTAAATATTTCGATGTGTTGTTAATTTTTTAACAGTTTTACGAACTTTTTTTCTGGCGGTTTTTGTATTCAGCACAATTATTGTACTTTGGCGCAAAAGTTTTTAAACCTGTTTTATGAAAAGAAATATTCTTATCCTTTTTATCATACTGATGATCAGCAATTGTGCTTTTTCACAGTTAAACCGCTCCAAAAAAGGCGACGACTATTACCAGGAAGATTACCTGCGCAACAGCGATTTTATTTACAAGAGTAATATTAAAACAGTGTTGTTTCATCGGTTGGGATTTGAATTGTCGTCGCCTGTAATGCAAATAAACAACGGGGAACAGTTGCTCCTTTCGTTTGATGACCTGGATGCGGAGTACCAAAAATACGAATACACGATTATTCATTGCGATGCCAACTGGAATAATTCCGATTTGATGCAGAATGAGTACCTCGAATCATACGCCGATGATTACATCAAGAGTTATCAGTTTTCGATGAATACCATGCAAAGCTACATCAACTACGAGCTGGTAATTCCCAACGAAGTGGTTAATTTCACGCTTTCAGGAAATTACGTGCTTAAAGTTTACACCGAAGGCAATCCTGATGACATCGTATTAACCCGTCGTTTTTTAGTTTTCGAGCCGATGGTTAGCATGGTAGCCAATGCAAGAGTTCCAGCCAACGTTGATGACCGATATTCAAAACAGGAAATCGTTTTCACGATTTTGCCTTTGGGTTATGCCATAAACGATCCTAACCGTGAGTTGAAGGTCACCGTTCAGCAAAACGGCAGGTGGGATAATGCAATCACCGATCTTAAACCTAAAAACATCATGGGCAATGAACTTCGGTACGATTATGATGGCATCAATGTTTTTGATGGAGGCAGCGATTTCAGGTATTTTGATATGAAAAGCCTGCGGTACAATTCGTTCAGGGTGAAAAGCCTTGAATATTCCCTTGAAACGGGTTATCAGGTGAACCTTCATCCGGATGCGGTTAAACTGAAACACGTGGCTGTCAATACCCAGGAAAGCATCAATGGAAGGTTTCTGATAAAAACTGAAGATATGCAGTCGAGTTCGACTGAAGGAGATTATGCGACTGTAAATTTCTTCCTCGCTTACCCAAATCCATTGATCGAAGGTAAGTTGTATGTTTTCGGCGAACTTACGCAATGGCAATTTCTCCAGGAGGCCGAACTCACCTACAACTATGAACGGAAAGGATTTACTGGCCGGATGTTGTTAAAACAAGGCTTTTACAATTATCAATATGTGATGTTACCCAACAATTCAAAAGTTGGCGATGTTACGTTGATTGAGGGGAATTTCTTCGAAACTAACAACCAATACACCATTTATGTGTATCACCGACCGATGGGAACACGATACGACAAACTGATCAACATCACAACCTTGCTTGCCCACCCCAATTGATCTGTACGTAATAATTTAGTCAGATTTATTGATTACTGCAGACTGTCCAACTGGAAACTTCCGACTTCCGACTGCCAACTGCCAACTGCCAACTTTTTCCTCGGTTAAAGTCCCAGATTCTTCGAAATATTTTTGGGTACTGCTTTTTTGTTCAGATAAATCGCAATTGTTTTGTATTTGATGTAAGTCACGGAAGCATAAAAATAACCGTCGTATCGGCTGTTTTCGGTGCCCCAGGAGTTTTTTACTTTGTACCAGGTATTTCCATCCTGATCTTTGGCCAGACCGATAATGTGCATGCTGTGGTCGTCGGTGGTTGAATAATCTTCAAAGGCCTGAAGTCTTAATTCAGGAGTGATGGTTTTTTGTTTTACAGGCTCAATAAAAACACTGTCTTTTTCGCCTGCCGACATTTTGCTCCAGTCTTTTTCGGGAACCAGCGCTACACCTTTTTTATGGTTAAAACCTTTGTCGCTTACATCGGCGGCCCAGGCTACCGAAAAGCCGTTGTCGAGCGCAAAGTCGATGGTTTCGATCATTTCGTCGAGCGGAACATTGTAATATGGTTCAAAATCCCAGTTATCGGGCATGAGCAAAAGAAATGGTTTATAATTTTCCTGATCGTTGAAGGAAGTAATCTCGACATAGTTTTTTGGGTCAGGATTGCCATTTTCATCAGCAAACGATTTTGCCGAATACTGTTTTCCATCAAAACCAAATCCGGCAGATACTTCACCAAGGTAGGCATCCAGCAGACCTTCAAAAGCTCTTTTCCAGACCGGTGTCAGGGTTCCGTTTTTATTTTCGACAATGGCCTTAACATTGGCTTCGAGTGCATTATCCATTTCGTTATGAACGGGTAATTCGGTTCCAATGATTAGTCCGTTGTAAGCAGTTTCGGGTAAAAGGCCGTTTGCAGCAATCGATTCAAGCACCTGATGAGGTTCACCCCCAGGTCCCATATTGGCCGTACCATGAAGTTTTACATAATTTACCGCTTTTACTTTGTAAGCATTTCTTACAGCAAACATCTCCGAAAGGTCGAGTTCTTTACCACCATTTTTCAGGATTTCGGCTTCTAAAAATGATGTTCCTGCATAGCTCCAGCAGGTGCCTGAACGGTTCTGGTTTTTAACCGGTGTGTGGGGGATGATTTTTACATCGGTAAATTTATAGCCCGATTCATCCGTTTTTGCCGGATTTTCCTGCGCCCTTACGGTCAGGTTTAATACGGCTGAGAAAAATAATACGGCTGCTGAGATGTAGAATGTTGTTTTCATTGTGGTGAAATTTTGAGTAACAAATATTTTTGGGCAAAATTATAAGATTTCACTACTGGCCGATTAAAATTGTTGTTGAAACGGAGGAATTGTAAAGAATTGATAGAGTCAAAATTTACCTGATTAAAATAGAAAATTTGGGATTATTTGAAACAGGATTCCTCTCCACCAACCGGCGGATCGAAATTTAGTATCAGTGTTTTACGGTCATCCACTATTTATTTATTTGTTTTTCGATTTAAAGGTAAGTTTGGCTAAATTCAATTTGAAGTGTGAATTTTAGCTCAGACATGCGAAAAATCAGTATTTTTGGATAATAAATATTGTTGGTTTTGAAAATGGATAAAATTGAAAATTCCACCGAAATTAAGGCTCTCATTAACGAACATCGCTATTTATTCTGGTACATTCCTGAATTAGAAAAGGAACTGATCAGCCACGAGCTTCTTGTCGAAACGATTTTGAATTATGGTGATATGAATGCTGTAAGAAAACTTTTCGGAATTATGGGAATCAACGAAACTGCAAAAGTTTTCTTTGCTGCCACTGGCCGTAAAAAATTAAATTACTTCCCCGAAATTCATAACTTTTTTACCTTGGTTTTTAAACAATATGCACAGTAACATATTAAGCAACAGGCAAAAAGAATTATTGCCAATCGTTAAATCATTTGGCAGGGAGTTTTACCTTGTTGGGGGAACTGCCATAGCTTTGCATCTGGGCCACAGGCAATCAATTGATTTTGATTTATTTAAAAATGGACGATTGAAAAGAAAGAGCATTTTAAATAAGATACAAACTTTTAATTATCAATTTACTATTACCAGAAATGTCGAGGAGCACCTGGATGTTATTGTAAATGACGTAAAATTTACTTTTTTTGATTATCCCTTTAAAGTGGATGCAAACTTACATTTTGATAAAATCATTAAAGTGCCCGATCTGCTTACACTTGGAGCAATGAAAGCCTATGCTTTGGGCCGACGATCAAAATGGAAAGACTATGTTGATTTGTATTTCATTTTGAAGGATTACTACAACCTTGAACAGATTACCCTTAAAGCAAATTCCATTTTCGGTGATATGTTTTCTGAAAAGTTATTCAGGGCGCAATTATCTTATTTTGAAGATATCGATTTTACGGAACCAATTGATTTTTTAGGGGATAAAATTCCAGAAGATACCATCAAAGATTTTCTCATCGAAAAATCCATTAATTTGAGCTGATGTCCGAAATATCAGTGGTGTAAAAGCATTTACACTTACTTCAAATTTGTTTCACAGGCCAATTTTCCCATCAATATTCCCGGCAAAAATCATCCTCCTTCAAATGATGAATGTGCCATTATTTAGCTCATTTTACCAGCATTTATTTATTCATCAATTTTTGTTAAAAATTCCTATTAGAATGAATAATTGCTAATTTTGCACCCATTTTTAATGGTAAATTCTAATTATCAGGTTTTTAGCTAAAATAACCTGAATGCAATAAATCCAATGTGTGATTAAAATTAATGTACGTAATGGAAATTAAAGACCAACACAATCAGATTCCTGAAGAATCGAAAGAAACTTTTCAGGAGGAGAACTCTTCAAAAGCAGCAACTGCTGATGTAGATGCATCTCAACAACCTGATGAAAATCAGGACGGGCAAGCCGCACCGGCTATTATAGATGAAGTTATTACTGAAACACCTGAAATTGTTCAGGATCAAACTCCACCTCAAGCTGACGAGGATGCCAAAACAGAAACTCAAATCGAAGAACCTGCCGAATCCAACGAGCCGGAACCACCGGAGTTATCAACTCCCGAAGATGAAATTCCTGCTCCTGAAGAAACAGATTCCGATATTGCGGCAATTGCTGAAACCGAAGTAGAAATACCGGAAACTCCAGCCGCGAGTGATGAAATGGTTGTCGCCGAAGCCCCGCTGCCTGAAAAAATTGTTCAAGATATGCAGGAAGAACAGCCCGTCGAAGAAATTGACGAAACACCGGTTGCCAAAACTGTAGCGGTGAGTGATGAAGAGCATGTTTTGGTAGACGATGAAGATGAAGACATCGAATTTCATGAAGATGAAGAGGCTGTTAAGGTTGGTTACGAGCAGATGACGCGTGATGAGTTGTTGGAAGCGCTCGAAAAATTTGTAAACGAAGAAGACGTCAATATTATAAAATCAAGGATTGCCCTTATCAAGGTAGCATTCCTAAAGAAAACAAAAGCCGAAAAGGAAGAAAGATACCAGAGTTTTCTTACCGAAGGTGGCGATAAAGAAGAATATCATCCTTCCGAAGATCCGCAGGAAGTTAAATTCAATGAGATTTTCGACATCTACAGGCAAAAAAGAGCAGTTTTCCTTGATTCACTCGAAAATGAGAAAGTTGAAAACCTCCGTAAAAAACAGGAAATCCTTGAAGCTTTAAAAGAACTCATTGGTTCAGAAGAAACACTCAAAAGAACTTACGACGATTTCAGAGATCTGCAGGATCGCTGGAAAGATATCGGAATGGTTCCCAAAACAGAGGTTAACAACCTTTGGCAGAATTATCACTTCCTGGTCGAAAGATTTTTTGATAAAGTAAAGATCAATAAAGAATTAAAAGATCTTGACCTTAAAAAGAATCTTGAACAGAAAATCGAACTTTGCGAGAAAGCTGAAGAATTGCTGATGGAGTCTTCGATCATGAAGTCCTTCAAGCAATTACAGCGTTATCACGAGCAGTGGAAAGAAACCGGCCCGGTTCCGGAAGACAAAAAAGATGAGATTTGGGAGCGTTTCAAAACCGCAACCGACAAAATCAATCAACGTCGTCGCGACCATTATAAAAAACTGCAGGATGAGCAGGAAACTAACCTGATGGCAAAAACCGCTCTGTGCGAAAAAGCTGAATCGCTTCTCGCCGAAGAAGTTGACTCGATTAAACTGTGGCAGGAAAAAACCACCCAGTTTACCGATTTATTTAAAGTTTGGAAAACCATTGGTCCGGCTCCTAAAAAAGCCAACGATGAAGTCTGGGATCGTTTTAAAGCTGCCCTCGACGGATTTTTTGCTGAGAAAAAGGATTATTTTGGAAAACTGAAAGATCAGCAAGTCAATAATTATAACCTGAAACTTGACCTTTGTGTTCAGGCCGAAGCACTCAAAGACAGCACCGAATGGCGCGATACTTCACGTGACCTCATTAATATGCAGCGCGAATGGAAAGAAATCGGCCCGGTACCACGTAAAAATGCTGATAAAATCTGGAAACGTTTCAGGGCAGCCTGTGATGAATTTTTCCAAAAGAAAAATGAATATTTCTCAACCATCCGCGACGAAGAAGGCGACAATCTGAGGGCAAAAGAAATTTTGATCAAAGAGGTTGAAGAACATAATTTTGATGGCGATAAGGGAGCAAATCTCACCGTTCTCAAGGATTTCCAGCGCCGCTGGATGGATATCGGCCATGTGCCTTTCAAAGAGAAAGACCGCCTTCAAAATGCTTTCCGCGATATTATCAACAAACAGCTCGACAGGTTGAACATCAGCAACAATGAAATGACGATTGCCTCGTACAAAACGAGGTTTGAAACCATAAAAAGTTCACCGGATTCGCAGCGCCAGGTTTATCACGAACGCACCACGCTTCAGACAAAAGTTGCCAAGTTGCGCGAAGACATTATGCTTTGGGAAAACAATATCGGATTCCTTGCTTCAAGTAAAAAAGCCAATTTGCTGAAAGAGGAATTTGAAAAGAAAATCGAAAGCGCAAAACTGGAAGTTGAAACACTCGAAAAGAAACTGAAAATCCTCAATAAATAAGGGGTTTTAAGTTTCATCATCGAAACTGCATTAAAAAATCGGGTTCAAACCATCAGGGTTATCCGGTTTTTTAATGCAGTTTTTCTTTTTTCATCCTTAACCTGAAATAATTACTCGTATCGGTGATGGAGCCAACCGTGATTTCCAAAGTTGAATCCGTTAAAAAATAATACTCAATCCGCTGGGGAAAATCGTGTGCGGGATTTTCAAAAACCAATTTGGCGTTATCCTTTTTTACCCGTTTAAACGGAATGGTCGCTCCCTGGTTTTGCCCTTCAACGGTAGCCTGATAGAAAATGGAGGTATCATTTTTTACGATGGCCAGTTTTTCGGTTCTTGTGAAAACTCCCGACTTCACCGAAAACCCGGCACCGGTTAGTATCGTATCTCCAGGATGACTAGCCCATGTTTCGGCATAATTCCCCTGATCCATTTCCATCCATCGGCCTTCCAGCAACTTTAACTGCAATTCCAGGCCGGCTTCAGCAGGATGATTTAACCTTTGGCTGCATCCTAAAAAAGTGAAAAAGGACAACAAGAACAGTAAATTTGTGTTTCTCATAAACTATATTTTTTCAAAAATAGACTTTTTCAAAAACTTTACTTGGTTAATTTTGCCAACAAGAATCAAAATTCAAAATTCAAAACTCAAATATCAAACATCAATTTTCAAATCATAAATCATAAATCTGAAATCACAAAACTCAAAACTCAAATCACAAATCATAAAATCACAAAGGGCAGAGCGCTTAGCGCTGAGCGCTTAGCACCTTTCACTAACAATAAATCATAACATGAAATTAGCTTTAAAAATCGTTGGAATCCTTGTTGCAGTCATCATTTTAGGACTTGTGACAATCCCTTATTTTTTTCGTGGACAGATTGTTCAGAAAATAAAAGAAGAAATCAATAAAAACGTCAATGCTCAGGTTGATTTTAAAGATTTCAGCCTGTCACTTTTCAGGAGTTTTCCTGATTTCAGTTTCGAACTGGAGGGATTATCGGTGGTTGGAAAAGAGCCGTTTAAAGGCGATACCTTGGCCTATATTCCAAAATTCGACCTTACCCTCGATTTGATGAGCGTTTTTAAAGGCAGCCCTTACGAGATCAACAAAATCTCACTTAGTGATCCAATAATTAATGCATTGGTCAAGGCTGATGGAACCGTGAACTGGGATGTTGCGATGCCATCTGAAACCCCTGCAGGAGTTGAAGAAACCGAGGAATCAGGAAGTTTCCTCATCAAACTGAAAGATGTTTCGATGACCAATGGAAAAATTGTTTACGACGATAAAAGCCTGACAACCTATGTTTTGCTCACCGGCGTTGATCACAATCTGAGTGGCGATTTTACAATGGATTTTACCTCCTTAAAAACCAAAACGTACATCCGGGAAATGACAGTTTTGTATGATGGGGTGAAGTATTTTAATAAAGTTGACGCTGAGTTGGATGCTTTGATCGACGCGGATTTGAAGAACTGGGTTTACACGCTCAAAGAAAACGAACTTCGCATTAATCAGCTTTTTATTGGCTTTGATGGTTCTGTGGCCATGCCATACGACGACATCAATATTTCGTTAACCTATCAGTCGAAAAAGTCGGATTTTAAAAACTTCCTGTCGCTTGTTCCGGCCATTTATGCAAAGGATTTTAAAGATGTCAAAACTTCGGGATCGTTAACTTTGAACGGCAATTGTATCGGAACTTACAACGACACAAACTATCCCGGATTTTTGCTGAACCTGATTGTCGAAAACGGACAATTTCAATATCCCAGCCTTCCAAAATCTGTGGATAACATCAACATCAAAACGAAAATTGATTTTCCCGGAGGCACCGATTTTGACAAACTGGTGGTGGATGTTTCAAATTTTAGTTTCAGGATGGCCGGAAATCCTTTTGCAGCTTCGTTATTGATCAAGACTCCAATGTCCGACATGCAGATAAAAGGAAAGATCGACGGGCAGCTTAATTTATCGCAGGTTAAAGAAGTTTATCCGCTTGAAGCGGGCGACGAGTTATCTGGAAAAATTACTGCAAAACTCGAATTTGAAGGCCGGATGTCGGCTATCGAAAACGAAAAATACGACCAGTTTAAAGCGTTAGGCTCCCTGCTTGTCGAAGGGATGAATTATAAATCGGCTGCTTTGCCCGGAAACGTTGATATTGAGCGTGCTCAACTTAATTTTTCACCCGAATATCTCGACCTTGTCACTTTAAAAATGAAACTTGGAAGAAGCGATTTTGCGGCGAACGGAAAAATCGAGAATTTCCTACCTTATGCTCTAGCTGATGGCGTTTTACTTGGGCGTTTACAAACCAGTTCCAGCTATTTTAATGTTTCCGAACTTATGCCCCAAAGCAGTGACACCACGCAGGTTGCCGACACGGCAGCAATGTCGGTTATCGAAATTCCCGGAAATATTGATTTTTCGATGAATTCGACCTTCAAAGAGCTTGTTTATGATAATATGACTTTGAAAAATGTTGCCGGAAAATTATCAGTTAAAGATAAAGCCGTAAATCTGAAAGACCTGGCGATGGAAGTTTTGGATGGCGGTATGGCCCTTTCAGGAATTTACGACACAAAAAATCCTGGAAAACCTTTTGTCGATTTTGCTATCGACATCTCAAATATCGATATCCAGCAGGCTTATAAAACTTTTGGTTCGATGGAAAAAATTGCACCAATTGCCGGAAAAACCAACGGTAAATTTTCAACTGGTTTTAGCATGAAAACCCTGCTCAGCAGCCAGATGATGCCTGTTTATGAAAGCATGAACGGCGGTGGCAACGTTAAAACTTCATCAATCGTGGTAAAAGATGTAAACTCGCTTAACAAACTTGCCGACATGATAAAAATGCCCGAACTTAAAACACTCTCTCTGTCGCCGGTTGATTTGTCGTTTGAAATTATCGGAGGTAAAGTTTTTGTAAAGCCTTTTGATATCAAGTACGAAGATATCAAAGCCAATATTGGCGGTTGGACAGCACTGGATCAAACCATCGATTACGTCATGAAACTGACGGTTCCGCGGGCCAAGTTTGGTGGTGCGGCCAATTCAGTGCTCGAAAACCTGGTAAGTGAGGCCAACAAGCAGGGAACAAATTTTAGTCTTGGCGAAAATGTTGATTTGACGGTGCTGATCGGTGGAACGCTCACCGATCCAAAGCTCAAAACTTCCTTGGGGAAAGGTTCGGGAAGTATGATGGACGACTTGAAAAAAATGGCTCAGGAGGAATTTGAGAAACAAAAGCAAAAGCTTGAGGAAGAGGCCCGCAAAGAGTTGGAAAATCAGAAGCAGAATGCAAGCCGGGAAGCAGATCGCATCATCGCAGATGCGGAACAACAGGCGCAAAAAATACTTCGTGAAGCCCAGGCCCAGGCCGATGCAATCAATAAAACTGCTGCCGAATCGGCACAACAGGTTAAAACGGAAGCCGAAAAACAAGCCAAAAATCTGATTGATGAAGGTAAGAAAAATGGAGTACTTGGTGAGATGGCTGCAAAAAAAGGCGCCGAAGCCGTAAAAAAAGAAGCCAATAAAAACGCGGATAAGATGGTGGTTGAAGCGAAGAAAAAATCAGACGATATCATGCAGGCTGCCCGCAATCAGGTCGAAAAAATCAGGCTCGATGCAAAAGCAAAAGCCGATAAATCCATCAATGATGTAAATCTTAAATAGGCTTAATTTTAGGAGTTTTGCATTTATCGGGAACATTTAACAAAAAATTTACATCTGTTTCCCAAAATTAAATTAGTATTGCCGCTTATTTCGTAAAGCAATTTATGACCTCAGAGGATAAAGTAGTTGTTGTAACGGGAGCTTCGTCAGGAATTGGGCTTGCGTTGGTGCATGAATACACCGGCAGAGGCGCTAAAGTCGTGGCAGCAGCCCGTTCGGTTGATAAACTTCAGCATATTGCTCAAGGGATCATTGCAAATGGTGGCGACATTTTGGTTGTCGAAACCGATGTAACCCGCGAAGAAGACTGCAAAAATCTCATCGAAAAAGCCATCGGAAAATACGGAAAAATTGATATTTTAATCAACAATGCGGGCATTTCGATGCGGGCATTGTTCGAAGATCTCGACCTTGAAGTTATAAAAAAATTGATGGATGTAAATTTTTGGGGTACCGTTTATTGCTCGAAATATGCGTTAAAACATTTATTGCAGACCAAAGGTTCGTTGGTTGGCGTTTCGTCCATTGCAGGTTACAAAGGTCTGCCCGGACGAACCGGTTATTCGGCGTCAAAATTTGCAATGCACGGTTTACTCGAAGTTATCCGGATCGAAAACATGAAAAAAGGGCTGCATGTTTTAATAGCTTGTCCCGGATTTACGGCCACCAACATACGCAACACCGCGCTTTCAGCATCGGGCGCTCAGCAGGGCGAATCGCCCCGTGACGAAGATAAAATGATGAGTGCTGAAAAAGTGGCTTTTAAGATTGCCTCAGCCATCGAAAAGCGAAAACATCGGTTAGTGCTCACCGGGCAGGGCAAATTAACCGTTTTACTGAACAAATTTTTTCCACAATTTATTGATAAAATGGTTTTTAACCACATGGCAAAAGAACCAAATTCACCATTTAAATAATTCTTTTTCAAATTAAAACTATGAAAGAAATGAAGTTAGAAATCAAGCCACTCGAAGGTTTTGGAGCGCTTGAGTTTGGAGCATCTCCCGAAGAAGTATTCGGATATCTTGGTCAACCTGACGAAGATGAGGTTTTTGAAGATGACGACGAAGGTAGTACCACAGTATATCATTTTTGGGATTTGCAGGTTTCAGCATTTTTCGAAAATGAAGAGGAACCCGGTCTCATCAACATCGAAACTGATAATCCTGAAGCTACACTCTATGGTAAAAAAGTTTTTAGCCTAAAAGAGGACGAATTGATTAAGCTTATGGAAGCCAACGGGTTTAATGAAATCGACACCGAAGTGATGGAATCAGAAGACGCTGAGAACGAAAAACGCGTTTCGTTTGATGATGCGATGATCGACTTTTTCTTTGAAGACAATGTTCTTTCAGCAGTAAGCTGGGGCGTTTTCCTCGAAGATTTCGATGAAGACGAAGAATAATTCGTAAGATTTTATTGTATTGCAGGGACGGACGCATTTTGTCCTCGGGTAACTGAGGCTGATAAACCAATTAGTGCGGACGTTCCTGTTTTTTTTGGCTTCCCGTTTCTGGTGACTGGCAACTGCCGACTGGCAACTTCTGACTGACTGGCAACTGCCGACTGGCAACTTCCCACTTCGGACTCCCGACTTCTGTCTCCCGACTCCCGACTTCTCACTGCCCACTTCCGCCTGCTGACTCACGCCTTACGACTTATGCCTGCCTACTGGCGACTGCCAACTTCCCACTTCGGACTCCCGACTTCCGACTTCTCACTGCCCACTGCCGCCTGCTGACTCACGCCTTACGCCTTACGCCTGCCTACTGGCGACTGCCAACTTCCCACTGCCAACTCTTCAACCTCCTCCCCACGGATGATATTTTTCGATGGTTTCACGCAGAAACCGCCTGTCGAGGTGGGTGTAAATTTCGGTTGTTGTGATGGATTCGTGTCCCAGCATCTCCTGAACAGCACGTAAATCAGCGCCACCTTCGACCAAATGGGTGGCAAACGAATGCCGCAACGTATGCGGGCTGATGGTTTTTTGAATTCCTGCAGTTTTGGCCAACTGTTTCACCACATTAAAAATCATGACACGGGAAAGCTTGCTGCCGCGCCGATTTAAAAAAACGATGTCTTCATTTCCTTTTTTAACCTCCTGCTGATTTCTGACAAAGTTGAGGTAGGTGTTTATTTGAGTCATGGCCATTTCTCCAACAGGAACCCATCTTTCCTTGCTTCCCTTGCCAAGAATTTTAATAAAACCAATATCGAAATGCAGGTTCGAAATCCTGAGATTTACCAATTCCGAAACACGCAATCCGCAACCATAAAGTGTTTCAATAATGGCTTTGTTGCGTTCGCCTTCCGGTTTCGACAGATCGTTTGCTTCGATCAGTTTTATCACATCACCCTGATTAAGCGTGTCAGGAAGAATCCTTGCTGTACGGGGTGCTTCGAGGAGTTCGGCAGGATTTTTATTCTGGATGTCCTCGATAAGCAAATATTTATAAAATGCACGGATTCCCGAAATAATCCTTGCCTGGCTTGTGGCGCTGAATCCTATCTCAGCAATCCAGCGAACAAAGGTTTCCAGAAGTTTCAGGTCGATTTGTTCAGGCGACAAATTTTGCCCCTTTATTTCAAGATATTCCTTCAGTTTTGTCACATCCCGCAGATAAGCCTCAACCGAGTTGGGTGAGAGTGATTTTTCGAGTTGCAAAAATGCCTTAAAACCTTTGAGGTAGATTTCCCAGTTCATGGCATAAAAGTAATATTATGCCCGGGTTTTTTATCAGAAATCTGGAATTCGGTACATCATCAGTAAAACATAACCTGGCTTTTATTCGTCCAAAATCAGGCAATTCCTCATTTTTTAAAAAGCGATTTCCTTCAAAGCATTTTATTCATCCGGTGCCGGTCGAAATGATTTTCTTCTTCAATTTTTTCGATAATCGAGGTAGTGGGATAATTTTCTTTGAGCCAGTGTAATATTTTATTCCTGGCATAAATCCGTTGCTCGATGGCATTGATGTTAATGGCGGTTTTGATATCTTCAAGCGAAAGATATTCTTCACGGATGGCTAAGTTTTTTTTCAGATTTTTCTCGATAAACTCCCTCGAAAGGGTTTTCTCCTTTTCTGCATCCTGAGTTTTATTTGCTCTTTTTCCTACCTGTGGCCTCATTGATTAAAATATAATCTAATTATTGATTGTAAAATAATCAAATTTTGGAATTAATGGTCAGGAAAAAAAACTTTTTTCGCACTAGGTCAGCCGAAAAAATCAAAAGGTTGAATGCCAGAAGCCTGCCCTGGAATCAGGTTTCAACAGAAAAAAAAGAGTATTGGAAAGCATGCAAATGGAGTTTTTTGGTAAAATGAAAGCATCACTAACTCTGGTATGATTTTCGGAGACTAAATATTACAAACTTGTTTTTTCGTTCTAAAAGCATACATTTGCAAAACAAGTATGAATAATTGAATTACTTTAAAAATCGAAACGATGTATCGGATATTTATTTTGATGATTACTTTGTTTTTTCCTGCAATAATTATAGGAAACATCCCTCCACAGGAAGTTGACCTTGTTGCAAAAATCAGCAATGTTTTAAATGCCGGTGATGCTTCAAAACTTGCAGTACATTTTAATTCTACAGTCGATCTCATGATTCCCGGGAATGAAGGTTCGTATAGCAAAAAGCAGACTGAACAAATTGTAAAAGCTTTTTTTGTGGCCCAACCTGTTCAATCCTTCACATTGGATCGAAAAGGGACTTCCAACGATGGCTCACAATACATGATCGGGACCTTAAAAATCATTTCCGGAAAAACTTTCAGGGTTTATATTTTCATCAAAACCGGAACCACCGAAAATCTGATTCAGCAACTTCAGTTTGAAGATGAATAATCCTCAGATTTATCCCGGTTCAATCTTTTCAAATTAACGAATGCCTTTGAGCTAGATGTAAAGTACAAAAATTATGAACGTTGATGAGATTATTATTCAGGCGCTAAAAGAGGATTTAGGCGATGGCGACCATACTTCACAGGCTACGATTCCTTGCACTGCCATTGGGAAAGCCGAATTACTGATAAAAGAAAATGGTGTGATTGCCGGAATTGATGTCGCCAAAAAAGTGTTTTTCCATCTCGATCCATCTCTTAAATTTATTGGATTGATTGATGATGGCCAGAAAGTGCGAAAAGGTGATGTTGCATTCACCGTCGAAGGAAAATCTATTTCAATTTTGTCGGGTGAGCGGCTGGCACTGAATTTTTTACAGCGGATGAGTGGCATCGCAACCACCACCAATAAAATGGTTGCTCAGCTCGAAGGGTTTTCAACAAAACTGCTCGATACCCGGAAAACCACACCCAATTTAAGGATTTTGGAGAAATATGCCGTTGCTGTTGGTGGCGGAGTGAACCATCGAATTGGATTGTACGACATGATTTTGATCAAGGACAACCATGTCGATTTTGCAGGAGGCATCCGACAAGCCATCGAGGCTGCAAGGAAATATCTTGACGAAAAGGCATTGAATTTAAAAATCGAAATCGAGGTCAGAGATTTTAATGAGTTAAAGAAAGTGCTTGAGGTAGGCGGCATCGACAGGATTATGCTGGATAATTTTACCGTTGACGGCCTGCGTTCGGCCATAAAATTAATCGATCGGAAATATCAGACCGAAGCTTCCGGTGGCATCACCAGCGATACTTTGCGGCAATATGCCGAAACCGGGGTGGATTTCATCTCGGTTGGCGCCTTAACCCATCATATCAAAAGTCTTGATATGAGTCTGAAAGCAGTGCGTAAATTTTAATTTCACTACTTTGCTCGATCCGGAAAATAAATATTTGTCGAGGCTTGGAGAAGGTTTTGTTCTTTTCCTTCGAAATTTTGTTGCTTATTGGTTAAAGTTGATGCGCCGGATAAAATTTACGGGTTTCGATAACCTTTCATTACATGATGTTTTAAAAGTTTTTTTTAGAGGACTTTCTGAAGGAAAGCTTACCATAAGGGCTTCAGCAATTTCATTTGATTTTTTCCTGGCACTCTTTCCCACCATCATCTTTTTCTTTACCATTATTCCTTTTGTCCCAGTTGATAATTTTCAGCCAACTTTGCTGAAATTGCTCGAAGACGTTATTCCGGCAACATTGTGGAATTATGTCTCTACCACGCTCGAAGATATTATTACCAAGCCCCGTTCCGATCTGCTTTCGCTGGGTTTTATCCTTGCACTTTATTTTTCAACCAATGGCATTAACTCAATTATTGAAGGGTTTAATCAATCAAAGCACATCACCGAAACCCGTCAATGGTTTAAGCAAAGGTTGATCTGTGTTTTTCTGGTTATAGTAATCTCGATTATGATCATTGTCGCGATATCCCTGCTGATCATCGGAGGTTATGTCATGATTTTTCTCGTTGACGAAGGCATACTCACCGATAATTTTACAATCATCATCATTCAGGTCACACGCTGGCTCCTGATTATCTCGTTGTTCCTTTTTTCGCTTTCGTTTCTATATTACTTTGCACCGGCAAAACGCGGAACTTTCAAGTTTGTCTCACCCGGTTCAGCTTTGGCGACGATTCTGTTTATCCTTACTACCTATGGCTTTAATTTTTACATCGAACATTTTTCGAAGTACAACGCACTTTATGGCTCCATCGGAACTTTGCTTGTGTTTTTGCTGTGGATTTCGTTCAATTCGTTTATTCTGCTGATTGGATTTGAACTCAATGTAAGCATCAGCAGGGCGAAAAAGGAAAAGGCGTTAAGGTAACCAGGCTTCTGTGCCATCCAAAGCCCGGATATAATTCTCGAAATAGCGGATAATAAGGAAGGAAATTAAAGCATTACCGGCCGGTAAACTTCATTAACATTGGCCACAGCTCTTTTCGGTACGCGAAATAAACAAGTCCGGCTGCAACAAATAACTGAAGAAGTTCGATCTGAAATTTCAGGTGTGGAGGAGCGAAAGTTTCCGACAGAAGAACAGTCAGAATAAAAATAATTGGGGTATAGAAAATTTTCCAGGGATTTATTTTAAAAGTGTAAATCTTTCTGCATTCCAGATAAAGTAAGAGAGCTTGTACAGGTTTTATCAGGAAATTGGTCCACACTGCACCAATCAAACCAAAATATTTAATAAGGAAAATTCCCAGGATAACATCAATTATGGCGCTAATCGCGAAAATCCTTGGCAATGCTTTTGTTTTCTTGAAATACAATAGTGGGGCAAGATACATGTAAAACCATATTCGCATCAGATAACCAGCAGCCAGAATTGCCAAGAATTCAAAAGCTTTGTAATAAACCTCTTTATGAATAACAATGGGAATCAGAATTGGTGCAAAAATCACAAACAAAGGAATCATTAAAAGAAAAAGGGCAGTCATCCCATTATAATAACGATTAATTTCGACAGTACTTTCATTTAAGGATTTCTCCTTCCAGATATTAAACACTTTTGGATTAACCGCATTAACAAGTCCAATAAGCAGTAATTCAATTCCTAAGACTATTTTAACGCCAAAATCAAAAATTGCTACCTGAGTGGGGTCAGACATGAATCGCACAATAATAAACCTGTCGATGTAACTCACCACCCAGGTAAGCAGGCCATAGATCAATATTGGGAAAGCGAAAATAAATATCGGTTTTATAAAATTACGGTTGCCTTTAAATCCATATTCTTTAAGCAGAAAAACCATTGATAATACTGCGGTGAAGGCTATTGCAATAAACCTTCCGATGACCGGACCATAAAGTGTGAAAGGAAAAGCAAATAGAATAGCTAAAGAAGCTCCGATTGTTATAATGAAGTTACTGATATTCAGAAAAAGGAATCTTTCTGGTCGTTGCTGATAAATTAAAACAGTCGAATAAGTCTTGAAAATGCCATTCATAATCCCTGAAAGTATTGTAATTATCCCAAAAGGAACCAGTTCCAGTAAATCCTTTCCGATAATAGAAGCACTGAACAACCGGAATCCTCCAAAGGAGAATACAACAAATGTTATTACCCCAATACCAACTAATCCGGAAAGAATAGTTCCCATAAATTCGTTGAGCCTCAGTTTGTCATCCCTGTAATCGATGTACATCAATGAAGCTGAGGCATCTAAACCGAATGTAGAAATTATCTGAATAAAATACATCAGGCTGATGTAGAGAACATTGATTCCGAATTGAGCAGGGGTCAGGTAGGCTGTAAACCAGATTAAAAGTAAAAATCCTGAAGCATAAGGTAATGCTCCGACAATTGAATAGATGAGGGAAGACTTTAGAAATTGTTTTGTAATCATGGATTCATCCTGTCGGTTTGAGATAATTTTATCTATTGGTTTTTAAAGAGATTTTCGATCATCGCAAAATTTTCCTTAATTGCTTGATTTGAATCACTTACAAAAAGAAAATTATTGATGTAGTAATGATTCATATTCTGAATATTCTGATGTTTGTTCACGATAAAATCTTCAATAGGTTTAAATCTTTTATCTGCCTTATCAAAGAAAAACCCCTGATAGCCAAATTCGATGATTTGCGTGAAAATATCATTAATCTCAAGTTCCTTATGATGCCTTTGTTCGATTTCGATTAAAAGCAATGGTTTAAATCGTACTAACGTGTTTTTAGCTCCTCTGAGAGCAGCGATTTCATGACCTTCGATATCTATCTTGATGAATGAAATATCTTCAATATGATGAGTGGCTACAAAATCATCCAGGGAAATTGTCCTGACATTGATTTGCTCAGATTTTGTTTCTCCTTCCTCGGTATAGTTGTGCAGAGTGCCCCTTGTTTCATAAATTTTTCCGTCGATATAGGGAATTTTAAAGGTTTTATCTTCGGTCTTGTCTGATATTGCAAAATCATAAATCTCCATATCAGGAAAATATTTCTTCAATCTTTTGTAAAGTAACGGAATTGGTTCAAATCCAATAATTCGTTCAAATTTCCCTGCTTTTTGAAATCTGTAAAGATAAAGGCCGATATTAGATCCAATATCAAACACGGTGGCACCTGAATCCAGTAATAAGTTAACGAAAAAAAGTTCGGGCTCTGCAAAATCAGAAAGGCGCGGTTTTTTTTCATTAATTTTGTTTAAAGTCCTGAAATCAAACTTTTTAGAAAGCTTCGGGAAATAGATAGCCAGGTAATTTTGAGAAAATCGGATGAAGTTGATTAAATGTTGTTTTTTTATCATTTTTGAGTTAATACTTTTGTTACCATTGAAACAAATTGTTCAGCCAGGGCCGATTCGTTATATTTTTCCTGAATGATCCCTCTAATCAAAGCATTTTTACTTGTTAGAAAGTTTTCATTACTTAGATATTTCAAAATTATGTTTTTTAGGTCCAGGGCATCATTGTACTGATCGAAAAGTGTTTTAAAATCACTGTCAAGGTTGTATTCTGCAGGAATAATCATAGTTTTTGGGAAGCGCAAAACATCCAGAAGACTACCTGATATTTTGGTTTTACCATAAATTTCTCCAAATATTTCGGTGCTGTTTTGCAGATTTACCGGGCTTAGGACAATGTGTGTTTTCGACATGACATCATCAAAAACATCCTGTTTAACCTGATCATCGAAATACTCCAGATTAAATGTATCCGATTCGAGGTTTTTTAATTCATGAATAACATTTCTGGCATACTTTCCGGAAGCTTTTCCGAGGAGTGAAAGTTTTACAGGACGGTTTATCAAAGGTGTCAACTGCCGAAAAGCATCAATAACAGGTTCATATTGCCTCCGGCGTTGATCAACACTACCGATGATTGTTATTCTGAAATAATCTTCCCTGGAGGGTTCCCTGGTTGTTGCAGGCTCAAATACTTTCAACGAAAGTGGTGGCAGTACTTTTTTGGGATTTATCAAATTCCGGGATAAAATGTAATCGGTGATTCCTTTATCAGGAAAAATAAAGTAATCAATTTTCTTTAATAGTTTAGGACGATAATGCCAAAAACCAAACCACATGATTTCACGGATAAAATAGGAAAATGCCTTCCAGAAATATAGTGGCGAAGGATAAATACGAATGTGATGCCAGGGATCAAGCAATTTAAAGGCGTTATGTGTTCTCGAAATAGTCGTACGTCGAAAATCTGCTTTAACATAAGCACCGAATTCATTCGCAATGGTGTTGATAAAAATGACATCAGCTGCGTTTATCTCGTCGATGTGGTCCCTGAGAAATTTAGTTCTTGAAATGTTATTGCAAAAAAACCATTTGTATTTTTTGACGTAAGCATTGTGTTTGATTTTTTCGAATATCTGTGGTTTAGTAAAAACAGATAATTCATGGTTTGTATGCTCAAAAATCTTGCAAAATCCATCAACGGAATCAAAATGAAAATCGAGTTCGATAAAGGAAATTTTCATAATTTATAGTGAAATATCATTTTTGTCAAAACTTGTTCTTGAGAACTGCGAGATAATTGGTTGTTAAAAAAACTTCCAATAACTCATTGTATTTTTGAATAGGGTACAAACCATCTTTGAGGATTCTGAACAGGTCATATTCTTTTGCCAAAAGCTGGTAAATATCTTTAAAGAAATATTTGGCATCAACCGCACAAACCCCCACTTCAAACTGAATAAATCTGATCCTTCTGCTTTCAAGCATCTTTTCAGCTCCCTGTAGCAGATTGAACTCAAAACCTTCAACATCAATTTTCAGAAAATCAATCCATTCGATTTTATTATTCATGCAAAACTCGTCAATCGTTTGAATTTCAACTGTTTCGGCCTTATCAAGTGCAAATTGAGTTCCCCAATGGCTCATGTCCCGCGCAAACAAAGATGCGTGAGTTGTATTAATTTCATTGTTATACAGGATGGTTTTTTCATCTGACCGTCCAAAACCGATGTTAACCGGGACTGCATTTTTAAAAGGTTCTAAACTTTTCTTTAACCGGACAAAGGTTGTTGGAGAAGGTTCAAAGCTATATACCAGGCAATTGGATTTACATCTTTCTAAAACATACATTGAGTATTTTCCTATGTTTGCTCCAACATCAAAAATCACAGAATTGGTTTGATTTTCCGTTTTCTGTAAAATCAGATCAATCGTTACTTTCTCGCCACTTTCTTCATATTCCCCGGAACGTCCGTAATTTTGGCCATAAAGTGCAATGTAGTGCAGTTTCTGAAAAAAGGGTTGAAAGGCTTTTTTGCCTAAAAATGGATTTAAAAAAAATAATATAATTCTCTTTATCATAACAAGTAGTTTCCCGAATAGCCTTCAAAATTATTAAAAACCCAGTGGGGTTGACTAAAAACCATAAAAAATAAAACTGTAAAGGTTTGCAAAGTTAAATTATTTTGTTCGGGTCATAAGGGTATCAAAACTCAAATTGCCAATGGTAACCCTGTTTTTGTCATTAGTTCGGAAATAATAATTCTTAAAATCATTTAATGAACTTGTAATAAAGAATGTAACTTTTATTTACTAATAGTTGATTGGATAAGCCTAATATCAGGCAGTTAAAATAAAAATTCATTGAACTGTTCAGGCAAACGGAAAGTTGAAAACCGTATTTTTGAGAGATAGCGACAAAATAAGCTGCAACCATTCATCGATTTTTTTGTATTATTACGACCAAATTCGTTCAAAATAATTTTATTCCCGAATACAAAACAAGGAGTAATGCAGAAAATATTTTTCATAGGAGCGGGCGCAATTGCAACGGCATTGGGCAATGTATTGGCTAAAAAGGAACAATTTGATGTTACTTTAATTACCATCGAAAGTGATGTGGCTAAGGCCATTACCGAAGAAAATATTAACAACAGATATTTTCCGGCAATTCCACTCGAAAAGCGGTTGAAGGCTACAACCGATCATTCGCTATTAAGCCAGGAAGCTGTGGTTTTTATTGCCATTCCTTCGAGTGCAACGGTAAAATTCATCCGGGAGCAGGATATTCACCCTGCTTCAATTCTGGTAAACCTGGCAAAAGGTTTTGGCGACGAACGCCGGACAATTATTGAGTGCTTGCAGGAAATTGTTCCCAATCCGGTGTGTTCGCTTAAAGGCCCTTCATTTGCCCGCGAAATCATCAACAACCAGCCAACTGCCCTGACTTTGGGCGTTTCAGATGTTTTTATCTTTGAAAAGTTCATCAAAATATTCGAAAATTCAAGCATTTATCTCGATTATTCTGAAGATATCCGAAGCGTAGAACTCATTTCGATCCTCAAAAATATTTATGCCATCGTCATCGGGATTGTTGATGCGCAGTTCGAGTCGCCTAATCTGAAGTTTCTCATCTTTACGAAAGCCTTAAATGAGCTAAAAAGCTTGCTCATTATTTTTGGTGGAAACGAAAAAACGCTGTTTAATTATTGTGGAATCGGCGATTTTGCACTGACCTCATTAAACGATTTAAGCCGCAACCGTACATTGGGCTTGTTGATTGGGAAGGGATTTTTTACGGATTATATTTCTGAAAAAGTTGTGCTGGAAGGCAGAATAGCCGTGAATGTTTTTTATAGGGAACTCGAAAAAATGGGAGTCGAAACGCAGGAATTTCCAATCATGGCCGAGCTGTACAAAGTGTTTAATAATAATTACGACATTTCGTGTTTTGTAGGAAAGATTTTATCCCGATAACGGCTAATCAGGACAAGGCTAACCGGCAACTGAGGTCAGGATTTCTGACAATTTTTGTGTTAACGACCTTCGTGAGTATTGATCAATTTTACCAAAGTTAAGTTTTGTTGTGCCTTTTTTATAATCCTGGTGCAATTTTAAAACATTGTTTTTCAAAGTTTCATCATCTTCAAAACCGGAAATCAGGCCACAGTTGGTTTCCCGGATAATGTTGGCAGCATCGCCATTTTCGGGACCGATGCAAAGAATTGGCCTGCGGGTGGCCATGTATTCGAAAAATTTTCCGGTAAGAATCATCCCGGCATTTGGTGTGTTGTTGATGAGCAGCAGCAAAACCTGTGATTTCATTTGTTCTTCGATCACTTCATCGTGAGGCAGATAATCAATTTTTTTTACAAACGATGCTAATCCAGCCTTTTCGAGGGATTCTGTCACAAAAAAATCTACTTTTCCAACAAGTTTTATCTCGAGATCACTGGCAAACCGGGGTTGGGTTTTTATCAAATCTTGTAAAACTCTCCATAAAACTTCAGGATTTCTCGATTTGACAAGTGATCCAATGTGGGCCACCGAGAATTTTTTGTCCGGTATGATGGTTTTATCTGAAAGATCTTCTTCATCAAAACCATTGGTAATTACCACGTAGTCCCGGTGAAAGATTGTATCGAAATCATTTTTCATCCCATCGGAAATAACAATTACTTTGTCGGCTTGCCGAATGACCTGCAATTCGAGCCGTTTATGAAGATTATCAGCCCGTTTGCCAAGGTGAAGTTCGCCGTAAAAATCGATTTTTGTCCAGGGGTCGCGGAAATCGGCGATCCAGGGAATATTAAACTTCTTTTTAAGTCCGAGAGCAATCAGATGCATGGAGTGCGGCGGGCCGGTGGAAACAATGGCATCGACAGGATTATTTTTGAGATATTCCGACAGGAATTTTACCGAAGGCCTAATCCAGAATTTCCGGGCATCGGGAATGAAAAAGTTACCACGAATCCAGACTGCAATTTTTTCGGTAAGGTTTGTCTTCTTTTTCTCACTTAAAAATGCAGTATTGATTTTATCGGATTTCTTTAAACCGACAAATCTTTTATAAAGCTGATAAGGCTCCCAAACACTGGTTTTCAGTACTTCAAGGTTTTGTGGGATGTCTTTTCCCAGCGACAAATCAGCAACCGGATATTCGGGATTCTCAGGCGTGTAAATCACAGGTTCCCAATCAAAATCGCGCAGGTATTTGACAAACTTGAGCCATCGCTGCACGCCTGCTCCGCCACTTGGAGGCCAATAATACGAGATGATTAAAACCCGTCGTGGCATTGCAGTTATTTGTTGACGGTGAGTTTCTGTTTAAGTTCGAGAAAAAGCACCCCAAAAAAGAATAAAAGCACCAGCAACGAACTGATCAATGAAATGGTGCCTCCGGTATAGTAAACTGTTGGCTTAAATTTCCAGGTTATTTCGTGCTGACCAGCCGGAACGATCATGGATCTCAGCACATAATTCGCCCTGAAGTAAGGCGATTCTTTGCCGTCGATGAAAGCTTTCCAGCCTTTATCATAGTAAATCTCTGAAAAGACCACCAGTTCGTTTTTGTTGGAATTATACCTGTAAACGAGTTCGTTTGGTTTGTACGAATTGAGTTGAATGGAACCTTTTTCGCCGGGTTTGCTTTGGAAACCATCGAGGATAGCCGAAAACCGTTTATCGACGATTGCAGTTTTTGATGGGTCGAAATCCTTGAGTGCAGCAATTTCTTCATCAGCATTGTTCACCAGATCAAACTCATCAACTGTCCATGCATTTCCGAGTGCGCCGGGGTTTAACCGGGCCTGGGGTTGTTTATCATCGCCGGAAACGATAAAATATTTTGTGTTAAGCATGTTAATGACACTCATATTGTTTTTCGAAATATGATTGTCGTAAAGTTCCTGATACCTGCGAAGTTTTGCACCATGATATCCGCCAAGACTTTTGTGATAATAAGATGTTGAGGCGTCAGCAAAAGGATTAACCGTAAGGTTTAGCACTCTGAAATTGGGATTTTTATCATTAAGAATTTGTTGGTCGGCGGCTGAGGGTCTAAAAGGATTTTCGACTTTTTTGGCAGTTTCAAAACTGTCAACATTCAAAAATCTTCGGTTAACGGTCCACATATCAACAGTTACAAGCAAGATGAGTGCTGCAAAAGCATATTCTTTTCTAAACTTGTCGAAAAGTACAGCCCAGATGGCTGCTGCTGCCAGTGCAATAAAAATGAATGATCTCAGGGAATCCATGCGCAGCGCCGATTCACGGTCATCACGTAAAGCATCAATCAGCCATTCAGGAAAACCCGAGGAGGCATACTGGGCATCAGTGGGAGAAACAAAGTTGAAAAATATTCCAGGGAAAATGGCAAAAAACAAGGTGATGCCGCCAGTGATATAAAATGCGAATTTGAGGTTTTTAAAGGCTTCATTTTTGTTTTGGCCGGGATCAAAAATTTCCCGCAATGCAAGTATTCCAAGCAGAGGAATTGTAAAGGCGGCAATGACCAAAATCATCGTAACAGCCCGGAATTTGTTGTAGCCAGGCACATAATGTAAAAAGAATTCGGTAAAGGGCATGAAATTGTGTCCCCAGGCAAGCATAATCGATAAAACAGTTGCAGCAACAAGCCACCATTTCATTTTTCCTCTTACAACAAAAATCCCGAGAAAAAACAGGAAAATCATAATAGCCCCGGCATAAACCGGGCCTGAAGTTCCGGGTTGGTCACCCCAGTAAAGGGGCATCGATTTAATATATTGTTTTGCCTGACCAGCAGGAACTCCATTGTTAATTAAAGCCTTGTAAGCGTTTGAGTTTTCAGATAGTGCAATATTGGAGGATCCGCCCATAAAATTCGGGATAAGCAGTGTAAACGTCTCCGGAACGCCATAACTCCATTGGGTAACATAATTGATGTCGAGGCCGGAGGTTCGGTTTTGTTGCTCCGAAGTTAATTCGGTTTTACCTCGGATGGTATATTTCCCGTATTCCCAGGTTGCCCAGATATTCGAAATATTGACTCCAACCGAAAAGATGGCTACAACAACCAAAACCAACGTTGATTTAATAAAAGCGGGCAGCTCCTTTTTACGATAACTGTCGATGAGTTGTGCGATTCCAAAAACAACCACGGTCAACAAAAGGTAATAGGTAATCTGAAGGTGATTGGTGTAAATTTCGAGACTGAGGAATAATGCCGTTACAGCAGCTCCCCACAATAATTTTCCGCGATAGGTGAGGATAATTCCACCAATAACAGGCGCCATATAGGCAATGGCGTGGGCTTTGGAATTGTGACCCGCTTCGAGAATAATGAAAAAGTACGACGAAAACGCAAATGCCACCGATCCCAGCACGGCCAGCCAGATGTTCATCCTGAGAATTAGCAACAAAAAGAAAAAGCCAAGGAAATAAAGAAAAACTAAATTGATGGGGTGGGGGAGCCCGAGTTTGAAAATCTTGTCGATGTATTTGACCAGAACATTTTTATACGCCACCGAAATCTGGTAAGCAGGCATTCCGCTAAACATCGAATTCGACCAAAGAGCTTCTTCTCCTGTGGCGGCGCGATAGTCAACAATTTCTTTCGACATTCCCTGCCACTGCACGATATCACTTTGAAATAATTTTTTACCTTCAAGAATTGGCGAAAAATAAAGAAGCCCTAAAACAACGAAGAATGCAATTGCTGCGAGGTAAGGCCAGATTTTTTTGATCGGAAATTTGTCCATTTTCATATGATTTCAGTATCAGGAATTACTATTTATCTTTAATTTCTACAAAATCAATATCCTCGGCATCTGTTGGATTGAATTCGGTTTTTTTGGCAGCGGGCGGCACATAATCAACCTTAATTTCGCCTTCTCTGCGCTGAGGTGGCTGGTAGTTCGGGTGTTCAAAATTTTGAAAATTTTGCTGGACTTTTCGGATCAGTCTTGATAGAAGATAGGGGAAAACATATTTTGTGAGCAGGTAATAAAGCAACACAATGAGGAGGATGATTTGTAAAAGTTTCATTTTCCTTAGAATATCTTAATAATTCAATTATTCGTTTAAAAGGCCGCGAAGTTAGGGATTTTTTTAAATTTAAAAGGATGGTTGCCGGCTGATATTCGTATTAATGGGATCGAAAAGCGGGTGAATTACAGAAAACAAAAAAAAGAAGACAATTTCATGAATTATCTTCTTCTTTAATCAAACAAAGTTTGAATGAATATTTTATCGCTTATCGCGTTTTTCGTCTGAAACGGTAAGCCGTTTACGTCCTTTAGCTCTTCTGCTCGCCAATACTCGTCTGCCGTTTGCAGTTGCCATGCGTGATCTGAAACCGTGTTTATTGACGCGTTTTCTCTTCGAAGGTTGGTATGTTCTTTTGCTCATTGTACTGTCATTTTTAGGGGTGCAAAAGTAAATGCTTTTTAGTAATAACCAAAATTATTTTCAATAAAAACGAAAAAAACTGTCAGGTCGGATTTTATCCTGACAGTTTTTTCGTGATTTTCATTATTTTACAGGGACTTGTTTGAGTGTTTCAACCAAAAAATCCCAGAATTTTTGCACTGATGCGATGTTTACTTTTTCGTCGGGCGAGTGCGGATAACGAATGGTCGGGCCAAACGAAATCATATCCCAGTTTGGATAAACACCTCCAAGTAAACCACATTCCAGACCGGCGTGAATGGCTTTGATTTCAGGAATCTTACCAAACTTCTGATAGTAAATTTCTTTCATTTCTTTAAGAATGGCTGAATCAGGATTTGGCTTCCAGCCTGGATAATCGCCTTCTAAAACTGTAGTGGCACCAGCCAAATCGAATACGCTGCAAACGGTTTCGCCAAGGTCTTTTGTCGCTGAGTCAACCGAACTTCTTAATAAACTCAACGATTCAGCTACACCATTTTTCACTTTCACGATGGCCAGATTTGTCGAAGTTTCAACAAGGCCGTCAATGTCGCTGCTCATTCGTACAACACCATTCGGGCAGGCATAAATTGCATTGATGAAGACCTGCTGAGCGTTCGAATCCATCACATTTCCCGGCAAAGCAGCAGATTCTGCTTTTACGCTTAAATCAGGATCGGAAGTTGAATATTCGCTTTTGACAGTTTTTTCGAATTCTTTTACATCAGCTAAAAATGCAGTTTCGCTGGCTTTATTGACCGTTACGAGGGCGAAGGCTTCGCGTGGAATTGCATTTCTCAAACTACCGCCTTCAATTTCTGAAATCAATAAACCATGATCTTTTGCTGCCTTTTTTAATAACCTGAAAAGGATTTTGTTGGCGTTTCCGCGATAAAGCGGAATATCAATTCCTGAATGTCCGCCTTTAAGGCCGCTGATTTTGATTTTACAAGCAACAGCATCTGCCGGAACAGGTTTTTCGGCATAGTTAAGTTTCGAATTAGCATTAGTTCCTCCGGCGCAGCCAATGTAAAGCTCTCCTTCGTCCTCCGAATCCATATTTAAAAGAATATCTCCATCCAAAACGCCAGGTTTTAATTCGAAAGCTCCTGTCATACCGGTTTCTTCATCAATGGTAAAAAGTGCCTCCAGAGGGCCATGAACCATATCTTTAGCCTGGAGAACAGCCATTGCAGCGGCAACGCCTATGCCATTATCTGCACCAAGCGTTGTGCCATTGGCGGTAACCCATTCGCCGTCAACATAAGCTTCGATAGGGTCGGTTTCGAAATTGAAATTTCTGTCGCTGTTAGCCTGAGGAACCATGTCGAGATGCCCCTGCATGATAACACCTTTGAGGTTTTCCATGCCAGGAGTAGCTGGTTTTTTAATAATCACATTGCCACAACCATCAACGATGGTTTTTAAACCCAGCTTCTCGCCAAATTCTTTCATGTATTGAATAACCTTTTCCTCTTTACGCGAAGGGCGTGGGATTTTGGTTAGTTCTTCAAAATTTTTCCATAATGCTTCGGGCTTCAAACCGCTTAAATCAGTACTCATAAGATTTAGATTTTGATGATTTATAAATAAATTGTTTAGTATTTTCAGAATTAGATCACTGTCCGGCGCTGCCTGACAGCCTCATAAACAAGAATTGCCGTGGCTACCGAAACATTGAGCGAATCGGTTTTCCCGAGAATAGGGATTTTTACCGACACATCCGATTTTTTGATGTAGGCTGGCGAAACGCCGGTATCTTCGGCACCCATAATAATTGCTGTGGGAACAGTCAGGTTGATGTCGTTATAAAAGAGGTCTGCCTTTTCGGTGGCAGCGACCATTTGTAATCCGCTGTTTTTAAGAAAATCGATGGTTTCGTTGAGATTTTTCACCCTCGAAACCGGGATATTATTCAAAGCACCAGCCGAAGTTTTCATCGCGTCGGCATTGATTTGTGCAGCGCCCTGTTCGGGAATGACGATGGCATGAACGCCTGCGCATTCGGCGGTGCGGGCAACAGCACCAAAATTCCGGACATCGGTAACTCCGTCGAGAATGAGGATGAGCGGCACCTCGCCCAATTCATAAATTGCCGGCACAATTTCGGTGATAGGCTGATAAGTTATCGAAGAAACAAAAGCCACAACTCCCTGATGATTTTTCCGGGTGAGGCGGTTCAGTTTTTCGATGGGGACATTTTGAAAAGGGATCTGAAATCGCCTGATCAAGTCGAAAAGCTCAGGAAAAAGCTCGCCTTTAAGCCCTTTTTGGATTAACACCCTGTCGATTTCTTTACCCGCTTTAATGCTCTCAATCAGCGGGCGTATGCCGTAAATATGATTTTCGGTACTGCTATTTTTTGTAGTCTCATTCATGGGTCACAAAAGTAGAAAAAATATTGTCATTGCGCCTTTATCTTATCAAATCCGACCTATCGGCTATTAAGAAATATGTTGATCCGGGGTTTAAAATTTCAATCGTGCTGAGCGCAAAGAGCAGAGCGCAGAGGGCAAAATGCCAAGAGCCAAGAACTTTAGTCACTAGGTTTTATTCCAACCTTCAACTCCTCCAACATTCCAATCTTCTCCAGCCGAAGCGGGATTTTGGCTAACGCATCAACATTGCATTATTCCAACATTCCAATCTTTCATCCTTCCATAAACCTCACAGGTTTTGCAAACCTGGTAGGTTTCGCTCCAACATTCCATTATTCCATCTTTCCAACATTCCATTCTTCCATTATCGAATTGTCGAATTATCAAATTGTCACATTCTTCCCCTTCTTTACCTTCTCCAATAATCCACCGCAATAAACCAGGCAGTTTTATAATCTGTTTGTCGTTGAAGCACATAGTCGTTTTCGGTAAAAGGATTGATGGCTTTAATAAAGTCGAAAGTGAGCGAAACGCGGTTTCCTTTTTCGCCATAAACCCAGGTTTCGATATTGTCGCGGCGGTAAACGGTCTTTGGCAGCCCAAAAATAATGTAGATCATCCCGCGATCGGTTTTCCAGCCTTCTTTAAAGGAAGTAAAAAACCTGTTTGCCAGCTCCACGCGGCCATAATATTGTTTAAGGATTTCGAGTGCCCGCTCCTCATTTCCGCTAAACGAAATCCAAAATGAGTCGGCAGCCATTTTCTGGTCAGGGGCTGTCATCAATTGCTTAAATTCTTTATTTGAAGTGAGATACCTCAGCGGCGGGATCAACTGGGCTGGTTCGGTAACATTTGGATAACCGTCGTAAAACCTGAACAGTGTTAAACCTCCCCGCGACGTCGAATCAGTCTGAAAGTGGTAAAAGCCTTCATTTGGAAACACCAGTAATTCGCTTTTACGATTTTCGGCTTTAAAGGTGTAGATTTCATCGGCATCATAATTATAAGCTTCCTGATTTGCCGATGAAAACGGCGGTAAAGCAATCGGGAAATCGCGATGATAATATCGGACCACGATTTCTCTGATCGAATCATTTTTGGTGTGAAGGTGGAAATTGGTCTGGCTGTCGATCCAGTCTTCAAAAATGATCGTATTGTTGTTGTCGATGGGTAAAAAGGTCTGAGCAACATTTTTAGTCCCTTTCAAAATGTTGTGAGGCAAAAGTGTTGTAGTTCCGGCATTTAAATCGGTTAGCTGAATCTCCAGAAGAAAATTTCCGGGAAACCTGGCCTTAACTGGAAAGCTGAAAACCTGTTCGGTGTTTTTGCCGTAATTGAGCGAATCGCTCAGGAAAAAGGTGGCGCTGTCGAGAACCAGGTTACTTTCGTATGAAGGATAAAGCGCGAAAGCAATGCTGTAAAAGGCTTTTCGTGTTGTCAGGCTTTTTGTTGGCTGGTACATGAGATTGGCCAGTTTATACTTGACGAAGGTGTTCGACATGCTGTCGTTTTCGTGTAAAACCCTCACACCAGTAATTTCAGGCTTTTTCTCAGCCTGATAAAGCGGCGCAAGGTTTATGTAAGTAATTTTATTGGCCATTTTGCAGCCGGAAATCAGCAGGAACAGCAACAAAAATGGTGTTAACCGGTTAATCAGTATTTTCATCAATATCATTATTTTCGAGTAATTTTTTGGGTAATTCCCTGGTCGTTTTGGCGCCTAATTTCCGGATGTTTTCAACCCTCGAAAGCAGGTTTCCACGACCGGTCTGCAATTTATTCATCGAGTCGTCGTAGCTTTTTTGGGTTGCACGCAGTTTGTTGCCAACGTCGAGGAGATCATCAAGAAGGCTCACAAATTTATCATACAAATTCCCGCTCTGACGGGCGATTTCGATCACATTACGGCTTTGATACTCCTGTTGCCACAGGCTGGAGACCATTTTTAAAGCAGCAAAAAGGTTGGTCGGACTGATGAGCAAAATGCTTTTTTCGTAAGCATACAACCACAAATTCGGATCGTGTTGAATAGCCAGCAAAAACGCAGGTTCAACAGGCATAAAAAGCATCACAAAATCGAGGCTGTTGAGCTGGTAAATCTGCTGGTATTTTTTCGCGCTAAGCTCATCAATGTGTTTTCTTACCGAGAAAAGATGATCTCGCAAAGCGGCATCCTGTTCGTTTTTATTATCTGATGCAACAAAACGCTCGTAAGCAGTCAGCGAAACTTTGGCATCAATCACCACATTTTTTTCTCCGGGATACGTGACAACCACATCGGGCTGAAGTCTTTTACCATCATCACCGGCAAATGATTTCCGGATAAAATACTCACGGTCCCTGGTCAATCCTGATTTTTCGAGAATATTTTCGAGGATGATTTCGCCCCAATTGCCCTGAGTTTTAGCCTCGCCTTTGAGCGCGCGGGTGAGATTCTGGGCTTCTTTACCCACCTGCTGGTTAAGTTCGGCAAGTTTTTTTACCTCTTCCTTGAGCGAAAAACGTTGCTGGGCTTCTTTAACATAAACATCGTCAACCTTTTGCTCGAACTCTTTGATTTTTTCGCCTAAAGGCTTCAGGATCTGAGCGATATTATCTTTGTTTTGCTCGGTAAACTTCAGGCTTTTTTCTTCAAAAATTTCGTTGGCCAGGTTGCGGAATTCCAGGTTGAATTTTTCTCTGATCTGTTCGAGTTCCGATTTCTGTTCGTTCAATTTTTCGGATAAATGCTCGAAATCAGATGATTTTGACGTAAATTTTGAAGTCAGGGTAAGGATGGTGTTTTCCTTTTCAGCAATTTGAAGTACACGTTTTTCAAGTTCTGCCGAAATCATTTTAATCCTTTCTTCAGAAACCTTTGTGCTGATTCGCAAAGCGTTGAGTTCGGTCTGAAGGTTTTGAATTTCGGTAACTGATAACCTGGTTTTTGATGAAAAAACGATGCGTGCCAAAAGCAACGCCAGCAGCGCACCAACAAATATCCCGGCAATTAAAAATGCAAATTCCATCGTTAAATTTTGCAATAAAAGTAAAAATAAAATCGGAGTTGGATTTTCTTGAATTTTGTGCGAAGGAAATTCAGCGATTCCGCATGAAAAAACAACCGAAGATAACCCCTTGCAAATGATACAGATAAAATTTGTTGCAATAAATATTTTTCGCACTAATTTTGGCAATGGTTGGCAACAGATAGGATGCTAAAGAAATAACATTG
>CAJATL010000420.1 GCA_903944895.1 uncultured Bacteroidota bacterium | reverse complement strand
TTCTTTAGCATCCTATCTGTTGCCAACCATTGCCAAAATTAGTGCGAAAAATATTTATTGCAACAAATTTTATCTGTATCATTTGCAAGGGGTTATCTTCGGTTGTTTTTTCATGCGGAATCGCTGGTAATTTATTGTTTGATTTTCCGCAGGAGTGGCAGCAAAAATCCCAGCCCGATTACAAAAAACACCGCAATAGCCAGAATTGAATAGCGCATGCTTCCGGTGATGGCTTCGATAAGGCCAAAACTAAAAGTTCCTGCGACGGTGGCCAGCTTTTCCATCACATCATAAAAACTAAAAAACGAAGTATGGTTGGTCGTGTTTTCGGGCAACATTTTTGAATAGGTGCTCCGGGCAAGGGATTGCGATCCACCCATGACAATCCCGATAAAAAAGGCAGCAATCACAAAACTTGTCGAATTGGTGACATAATAAGCACCGATACAAATAAAAATCCATGCTGTTACTGCAATCATCAGCGCTTTGATGTTTCCAATTTTAGTTGAAATCCGGGCAAACGACCAGGCTCCAAATACGCCAACAAGTTGAATAACGAGGACGGTCGGAATAAGCACATTATCATCCAGCCCGAGTTCTTTGGTGCCAAAGGTAACGGCCATAAACATCACCGTGAGTATGCCCATCATGATAAAAAAGAAACCGCTGAGGTAATATTTCAGTTGGCGAGATTTCCTGACCTGACCAAAAACCACCTGAAGCTCTTTGTAGCCATTGGAGAGAATACGGGCTTTTTCGGCACGTTTTCGGTAGGTATATTTGGGGAGCCTCGAAAAAGTAATCTGCGAAAAGCCCACCCACCATAAAAATACAGTTAAAAATGAAATTCGCGGAGCAATGTCAGAACCCGCAGGAATGCCAAACCATGCAGGTTTAAGTATCATAATGAGGTTAAAAAGCAGCAGCACAACTCCTCCGATGTAGCCCATCGAATATCCCCTTGCACTGATGCGGTCCTGGTCTTCGGGGCTGGCGATAATGGGTAAAAAAGAATTATAGAAAACGATACTTCCGCAGTAGCCAAGGGTTCCGAGCGCAAAAGCAATAACTCCCAACTCAACATGATCCTTATCGAAGAAAAACAACATCCCGCACGATATAGCACCTATCAATGTAAATGCACGCATAAAACCCTTGCGACGCCCCGTGTAATCCGCCATCGACGATAACAGCGGCGACAATATTGCAACTATCAGATAGGAAGCTGCAATAGCCCATGAATAAAGCACCGAATTAATGACGTTGGCTCCAAAAAAAGGCACGGTGCTGTCATTATTAAAACTGGTGACGGCAATATAATAAGTCGGGAAAATGGCTGAAGCAATAGTAAGCTGGTAAACTGAGTTTGCCCAGTCGTACATCACCCAACCCCGGATAACTTTTTTGTCACCCATTACGATAGGCTGGAAATCTTTTCGTTTGATTGCCATTGTTTTGCTTTTTTAATGTTAAGCGAAAGTAAAAAAAATATTTCTATTTTCATATTGTTTTGATTATCTTCGTTTCCAGCATTAAAATATGATTAAAAATTTTGGATATGAAAACCACCCTGAAGTTATGTTTAGGACTAATGCTGTTTTGGGCGCCTCAGATGTATTCGCAGCAAAGCAGCGATTCGTTAAAACCTTCTGCCACAACCGAAAAGATTAAGAAAGGCTGGAATATCGGTTTTTTACCGGTGATTGGTTATTCGTCGGATATTGGCCTGCAATATGGCGCTTTGGCCAATATTTACGATTATGGCGATGGCTCAACCTATCCGAAATACGACCATTCACTCTATTTCGAAGTTTCACGAACCAACAAAGGCGGTGGCATCAACCAGTTTTTTTATGATTCCGAAAAACTCCTTCATGGCCTCAGAGTTACGGCAGATGTGACTTATCTTACCGAAAAAGCGCTCGATTTTTATGGATTCAACGGTTACCAGGCCGTTTATAATCCGCTCTGGGAAGACGACTCCCAGGATTCGACCGTTTACAAAACGCGCATGTTTTATCGCCATGAGCGAAAATTGCTTCGGATTGGTGTTGATTTACAGGGAAAATTTTCAAATCAAAAGATAAAATGGCTTGCCGGCCTGGCATTTTTGAAAACCGAAACAGCGCCGGTTGATATCGACCGTTTGAACAAAGGTTTGAGCGACAGCAAGAAATTGCCCGACGTGCCCGGGCTTTACGATAATTACGTTTCGTGGGGAGTGCTAAGCCCGGAAGAAATAAAAGGCAGCAATACAGTTTTGAGGCTTGGCCTGATTTACGATACCCGCGACAACGAACCTAACCCCATGAAAGGCATCTGGAGCGAGGTGATTTTTGCGATAGCACCGACATTTTTGGGTGATGGCGACTTTGGATTTATCAAGATTGCCGCGGCACACCGGCAGTATTTTACACTCATAAACAATGATCTTTCGTTTGCCTATCGCCTGGCATACCAGGGAACCATTGCAGGCAAAGTCCCGTTTTACATGCAACCATACATGATCAACTCATTTGCTCAAACCACAACAATTGATGGTTTGGGTGGTTCAAGAAACTTACGTGGAATTATGAGAAACAGGGTTGTGGGCGATGGCATGGCTTATGGAAACACCGAGTTCAGATGGAAGTTTTACCGCTTCGGCCTGATCAAACAGAATTTTTATCTTGCTTTAAACGCTTTCGCAGATGCAGGAATGGTTGTGCAAAATATTCCGGTCGATAAAAGCGGAATACCTGAAAACGTTGACCAATCCCAGTATTTCAGCGATGGTCCGGACAAACTTCACGTGTGCGTGGGCGGAGGCCTTCGGGTGGTGATGAACCAAAACTTTGTTATTTCGGCTGATTATGGCGCTGCCCTCGACAAACGTGATGGCGATACCGGCCTTTACATCGGCTTTGGTTTTCTCTTCTAAAACTTAATCTGCCATCACAAAACAAAATCACAAAACTTCTTTGGATTTGAAATGTCATTGAAAATTCGGTTCAATTAAAAACTATATTTGCAAAAAAATAAATGAATGACAACCATAAAATTTCTGGCCTTTGATGGCGCCTCTGAGCTACTTTTTGATGAAAGCAAAAACCGCCTGACTGGTTATTTTCCTGACGAAAAATTCGACTTAAGTTCTCAAAACCCCGACATACTCTATTTCCTGAGTGGCGGCTCCGAGCGTGAAGCACTGACTTACGCTGAATCAGGAAAGTTTTTACTGCTTGTGGCATTTGAAGAAAATAATTCATACGCGGCAGCGACAGAAGTAAAAGCCTATTTTGACTCGATTGGTCAGGATTGCCAACTCGCCGACATCAAAAATGAAAACGATCGCAGATTAATTCAGGCCTTCATCGATGCCGGAAAAGCACGTGAGCGCCTTAAAGGCAAAAGGCTTGGGCTGATTGGTGAGGTCTCGGAATGGCTTGTCGCTTCTGATATTCCCGGCGAAACCCTCGCTTCAAAACTTGGGATCGAACTGGTGAGAATACCCTGGAATGAAGTTCGGAATTACAAAGATTTTACGCCAGATGCTGCCTTTCTGGAAACCTATAAAACCGATAGCAGTCTAAATATCAGCGATGCCGGACGAGTTCACCAGGCGCTTACCGAAATTATTTCCCGAAAAAAGTTAGATGCAATAACGGTGGAGTGTTTTTCGCTGGTCAACGAAAACGGTGTTACGGCTTGTCTGGGATTATCTAAGTTAAACGACGACCATATCCCGGCGGGCTGCGAGGGCGACCTGGCAAGCATTACAGGAATTATGATTGCAAAAGAAGTTACGGGAATTATTCCCTGGATGGCAAATACGGTGCAGGTAAATCCCGGCAGTGTAAAATTTGCCCACTGCACCGCTCCCACCAATTTATTATCAGATTTTAAAATCGAAACCCATTACGAAACCGGGCTTGGAACGGCCGTAAAAGGCCATTTTGAAAGTGATGAAATTACGATTTTCAGAATTGACAGTAGTTTGGAAAAAGCATTTTTAACCACCGGAACCATCATTTCGAGACCCCGGAGCAAAGATGCCTGCCGCACCCAGATCGAGGTAAAAATCAGTGAAAAAGCATCCGGACTTTTGAAAAACCGGCCTTTAGGGAATCATCATCTGATCATTCCAGGAAACCAGACTGAAAAGCTCGGGATATTTTGTAAACTTAAAAATATCATGGTGATTAATTCCTGAATTCGAGATGTTATCGAAGATGGTAAAATATCTGCAAACAGAAAATTTATTGCACTAATGAATCAAAAGAATGAAAGATAGTGGACAATCCGATATAGAAAACCTTCGCAAGAAGGCAGAAGAGCTACTGGTGCTGCAAAAAGTCACGGCAAGCGATGTTTCTCCAACAGCAGCGGACATGCTTAAGTTGATTCACGAATTGCAGGTTTATCAAATAGAGCTCGAACTGCAGAATGATGAACTCAACCTTGCCAGACAACAGGAGGAGTCAGCCAGAGAAAAATTTGCCGGATTGTACGATTTTGCACCTTCAGGATATTTTACCCTAACAGCCAGCGGTAACATCGCAGAGCTGAACCTGACAGGAGCGAAAATGCTGGGCAAGGAACGCCAAAACCTGATCAACAGTAACTTTACACTTTATATTACTTTCGATTCAAAAAATACTTTTGCTGATTTCCTTTCGAGAACATTAACAGGTAAAAGCCTGCAAAGCTGCGAAGTTTCCTTCGGTTCCAGTGAAGATATTCCCATTTATGCCCACTTAAGCGGCAATCTAACCGATGATGGAAAACATTGCCTGATAACTGCTGTGGATATTACTGCGCACAAACTGGCTGAGCTTGCGTTGCAAGAAAGTGAAGCAAAATATCGGCAGCTTGCCGAAAACTCAACTTCCATCGTTTATCGCTTGCTATTAAAGCCCGAATTTAAATTCGATTATGTTAGCCCTTCATCAACTGAAATTACTGGATACACACCGGAAGATCATTACAACGATCCCCAACTGGGATTCAAACTGGTTCATCCCGACGACAGGATATTGTTGGAAAATACGGCCAAATACACTAAAGGTGAACCCCTCGAGTTGAGATGGATACGAAAAGACGGTCGGGTAATCTGGACAGAACAGCGCAATGTTTTACTTTTTGATGAAAACAACGAGCCTTATGCCATTGAGGGAAATGCCAGGGATATTACCGATCGTAAAAACATCGAACTTGGTCTTCGTAAAGAAACTGAACGAAATTCATTGCTGCTCAGTTTATTTGCCAGGGCTGTAGTTCTAACCGATAAAGAACTCTTCGATCAGGCACTGGATATAGCCGTTAAAATTACCGACAGCACAATTGGGTTTTTTCACCAGGTTAGTGATAACCAGCAGGATATCATCCTTACTACATGGAATGATGAAGCAAAGAAAAACTGCACCACTGTCTATGATAATCTTTATCCTCTTGAGAAATCAGGTAACTGGGCCGATTGCGTAAGACAAAAAAAAGTAGTCGTTTATAATGATTACCCTACCTCGCCAAATAGAAAAGGGCTGCCCGAAGGACATGCCCCCATTTGCAGAATCATGAGCGTTCCGGTGATAGATGATGACAAAGTCAGGTTAATTTTTGGAGTTGGCAATAAATCATCCGATTACACCGATTCCGACGCTATTCAGATACAAGCCATTGCCAATGAGTTGCACAAAATACTTGAAAAACGCAAAGTAGAAAAGAACTTACAGAAAATTGAAGACCGCTGGCAATTTGCTATCGAAGGGAGCAACGATGGCATCTGGGACTGGAATGTACTTACCAATGAAGTTTTTTTCTCTAACCGGTGGAAAGAGATGATTGGCTTTAAGCCTGATGAACTGGAGGGAAAACTCAGCGAATGGCAAACCAGGGTTCATCCCGACGACATTGAAGCGGTAACATTAAAGATACAACAGCATTTCAAACAGGAAACACCAGTCTATTCATCAGAGCACCGCATTTTAAACCGGGATGGATCCTGGAAATGGATTCTGGACCGGGGTAAAGTTTTGGAATGGACCTTGGATGGAAAGCCTGCACGTATGGTTGGTACGCACACAGATATCAGCGATCGTAAAAAAAATGAGGAAATCATCCGCAACTCGGAAGAAAAATTCCGAATTGTTACTGACAATGCCTATAACTGGGAATTCTGGGAAGGGTCCGATGGCAGATGGATACATCATTCATCTTCGTGCCAGAAACTTACCGGATACTCATCCGATGAATTTCTGAATGACAATGATTTACTGTTAAAAATAATTCATCCTGATGACAGGGAGGCATATAAAGATCATCATTTTGAAACAAAATCAAAAAAAACTCAGGGCAAGCACTTTTTCAGAATTATCACCAAAAAAGGAGAAATCCGCGATATTGAACAAGTTTGCCAGGCAGTTTTTGATGGTGCAAAAACTTTTATTGGTATCAGGGGGAGCAACATCGATATTACCGAACGCAAACTTGCCGAAAACCAATTACGCGAAAGCGAAGTTCAATACCGGAACTTAGCTAATGCAGGTTCTGCGCTGATCTGGACCTCGGGGACTAACAAACTCTGCAATTATTTCAATGAACCATGGCTTAAATTTACCGGTCGGACGCTTGAGCAGGAAGTGGGTAACGGATGGGTAGAAGGCGTCCATCCCGACGATATTGACAGATGTGTTGAAACCTACAACTCTGCATTTAATATACAGGTACCATTCGAAATGGAATACCGTTTGCGCCATGCCAGCGGCGATTACAGGTGGATTGTGGATCTGGGTACACCAAATTTTAACAGCAGGGGCGAATTCGTTGGTTACATCGGACATTGCTTCGACATATCTGAACGCAAACATACCGAATTAGCCCTGCATGAAAGCGAAGAAAAATACCGGAACATCTTCGAAAGTGTGCAGGAGGTTTACTTCGAGGCTTCTATGGACGGAACACTGCTTGAAGTCAGTCCTTCTATTGAAAAAATCACCAGGGGTCAATTTTGCCGGAATGAGATGATAGGACAACCATTTGCCGGTATCTATGCAAATCCCGGTGACCGTGATATTTATTTTTCAAAATTATTTGAGCAGAAAAGAGTTAACGATTATGAACTGTTGCTGCTAAACAAGGATGGCTCAATAATTCCTGTTGCTATTTCTTCAGCACTTTCGTATGATTTCAACGACAAACCAGTAAAAATAACCGGAATCCTTCGCGACATTACCGAGCGAAGAAATGCAGAAAATGCACTGAAGGACACACTGGAACAATTAAACCAGGCCAACCTGCATCTGGAAAAAAGGGTTGAAGAGCGAACTAAGGAAATACAAGAGATTTCAAGCCTGCAAAAAGCGATTCTGGCAAATGCACCCATCGCGATTATGACCATTAATGAAGCTGGTATGTACCAAAGCATCAATCCTTCCGGTGAAAAAATGCTGGGGTATTCCGCTGATGAGATTATTGGCAAACTTAATCCTCTGGCATTTCATGACAGAGATGAAATGCTGAAAATCTGTAATGAAAGGACTGGTGCAGACAACCACACCGATGAGGAAATTTATCGCACAGTTTTACAACACATGTTTCATAAAACTACGGAGTGGACCTGGATACGAAAGAACGGCGAAAAATTCCCTGTAAGAATCACCCACAGTTCAATTATTGATGACAATGGAGTTCTGCATGGTTATATGGGATTAATTATCGACATCACCCAGGAGAAACTTGCTATTGAATCCTTGCGCGAAAGTGAAGAGCGTTTTCACAGCATGTTTTATGATCATGCGGCAATAATGCTGCTTATTAAACCTGAAAGCGGCGAAATCATTGAAGCCAACAAAGCGGCAGAGCAATTCTATGGACTTCCTTTCAACAGTGAGCCTAAGCTTCTAATTTCCGCTATCAATATTTTATCTCTTAATGCCATTAAGCAGGAGATGGAAGATGCGCTTTCCCAAAACAGAAACTATTTTGTTTTCCCGCATCAACTGGCTTCGGGCGAAATCAGGACGGTTGAGGTTCACTCCACGCCAATCGAGGTAAAGGGAGAGGAAGTCCTCTTCTCCATTATTCACGACATCACCGAGCGCAAACTGGCCGAAAACGCCTTAAAGAAAAGTGAAGCCGAAAACCGCGCCATCATCCAGGCAGTGCCCGACCTGATGTTCCGGATTCGACGCGATGGCACCTTACTGGATTCCCACAGCCAGAATGAATCGTCACTTTATGTCCCCAAAGCGGTTTTGGCAGGAAAAAAGGTAAGCGAAGTATTGCCCCCCCAACTGGCCATTCAGTCCATGCAAACCATTGAAAAAGCTTTTAATACTGGTCAGATAGAGCAATACGAGTATGTGCTCGCGGTTCAGGGGCAGGACCGCTATTATGAAAACAGGATCATCGCCATTTCGGATGATGAAGTACTTTCGATTATCCGGGATATTACCCAACGTAAAGAATCGGAAACTGCCCTTAAAATGCAAAGCGCCGCCTTCGAATCGTTTGCATTAACCATCATCATAACCGATATTGCCGGCTGTATCCGGTGGGTAAATTCAGCTTTCACTCAACTTACCGGGTATTCAGTTGACGAAGCTATCGGAAAAATGCCTGGTGAACTGGTAAAATCAGGTATGCAGGATAAAGATTTTTACAAGAGATTATGGGGCAAGTTGCTAAACAAAGAAGTTTGGAGCGGCGAACTGATAAACCGGAGGAAAGATGGAAGCTTCTATTATGAAGAAGAAACCATTACCCCTGTTTTGGATTCTCAAGGTAATATTTCGAGTTTTATTGCCATCAAAATCGACATCACCGATCGTAAAAAGCTTTATCAGGACCTTGCACACGAAAAACGCAGGTTGGCAGATATTATCAGAGGAACTAATGCTGGAACGTGGGAATGGAATATTCAAACGGGCGAAACTACATTTAACGAATTATGGGCCGGAATGCTTGGCTATACATTGGAGGAAATCTCACCCGTTAGCATCGAAACCTGGGGAAAATTTGCCCATCCCGAAGATCTGAAAACTTCCGGTGAATTATTGCAAAAGCACTTTAAAGGTGAACTTGATTATTATTCGTTCGAATCGCGGATGAAGCATAAAAATGGCGATTGGATATGGGTTTTGGACCGGGGAAGGGTGCATGAATGGGATAATGAGGGCAATCCATTGCTCATGTCAGGAACACATCAGGACATCACTGAACAAAAACGGGCCGAAATGGCTTTACTCGAAAGCGACAGGAAACATAATTCGATGATATCCAATATCTCAGATGTAATCGGGATAATGAGCGTCGACGGGATAATGCAATATAAAAGTCCTAATATCGAAAAATACTTTGGCTGGAAACCTGAAGATTTGGTTGGCACAAATGGATGGTTGACAATACACCCTGATGATCTGGAACGAATTCAAAAAGAATTCTTTGATCTTTTACAAAAGGATAACGCTTCTAAAACAGTTGAATATAGATACAAATGCAAAGATGGTAGCTTTAAACCCATCGAACTTACGGCAGCCAATCTGGTAAATAATCATGTTATAAATGGAGTTTTGCTTAATTATCACGACATTACCGTACGCAAACAAACACAGGAAGACCTCATTAAAGCAAAAAACGAAGCTGAGAAAGCAAATCTTGCCAAGAGCGAATTCCTCTCACGTATGAGCCACGAATTGCGTACTCCGATGAATTCAATACTGGGATTTGCACAGTTGATGGAAATGGGAGAGATCAACCCAAAACAAAAAAAAGGCCTGACTCATATTTTAACCAACGGAAAACACCTTCTCGAGTTAATCAATGAAGTTCTTGATATTTCAGGGATTGAAGCCGGAAAACAAGTCATTACACCGGAACCAATAAAATTGGCCGGCATTATCAACGAAATAACCGACAGCATCCAGGTTGAGGCAAATAAAAGAAAAGTATCTATTACACTTGTCGATTCTCCCCCAGGAAGTTATTTTGTACTTGCCGACAGGCTTAGATTAAAGCAGGTTTTGATAAACTTGCTCAACAACGCCATTAAATACAACAACCAAGGTGGTTCGATAACAATTACCACTGTTCTGCAACCAACTGATCACCTGGGCAATAACCTTGTCAGGATTTCAATCTGCGACACAGGCGATGGGATCAAGCCTGAGGATATCAGCAAACTCTTTCAGTCTTTCGAGCGCCTGGGAGCTAGTAAAACCAAAACTGAAGGTACCGGGCTTGGCCTGATGGTGGTAAAAAAACTTACCGAAGCCATGGGTGGTAAGGTGGGGGTTGAAAGTATTGAGGGTATAGGAAGCAACTTTTGGGTCGAATTTCCGCTCACTCAAGATCCCAAACAAGTCACCTTGGAAGCAAATGGATTACCATCACTTAATGTGTCGGCAACCAAAGAAGGTAATATTATTTTATACATCGAAGACAACCTTTCGAACATCGAACTGGTTGAGGATATTTTGGCTGACCATCGTCCTGATATCCGTCTGGAAACTTCTGTGTACGGAAAAGAAGCCCTTAAACTGGCAAAGGCATACAAACCCGGTCTGATACTGCTCGATCTCGATTTGCCCGACATACAGGGAATAGAGGTATTGGAACAACTCCTGAGCGATTCCTACACAAAAACAATTCCGATAATCATCCTCAGTGCAGATGCCATGCAGTTTCGGATTGAGAAATTGATGAAAGCGGGTGCTACCGACTATTTGACAAAGCCCTTAGATGTAGTACTGTTTATGAAAACCATCGATCTGCATATTAAAATGTAACCTGTTCAAGTAACTAAAATAAATTTGATAATGTTGATTAACCATTAAAAAATGTAAAAATCCATATTGTGGACGATAACGAATCGAACATCGATATGCTGTATGGCAAGCCCGAAGTTTCGGGATACACAAATATTCAATCCACCACCAACGCGCAAAATTCATATGTGTATCGTGCATTTAGCATTGAGCTGCTTTAAAGGTAGTTGTTCTGGAAGGTCCGGCATTGTAAAGGTCTTGCCAGAAATTCTCAGGAGACAAAATCTCAGGAAATCACCAGTTTATCACCATATTTTCGTTTGAATTTGGAATTACGATAGTTGGGCAGGATATCGTAGAAGCGTGGCCTTCGGCAGGTTTTTCGGCAGCCATCTGGAAATTCATTTTCAGATATTCAATCTTAACAGGCTTTCCGGCGAGTTTTACGATGTTTTCGATTTCATCAAAACCATGAAAAATCAATTGGATTTTCTTAAACTTACTTTCCGATTTTCCTTCTTTAGCCTTTAAAACCACCTCATTTATCGCGGCTTTGTAAATGATTTCTCTCAGGTAAAATTCCCCGGCCTCGAATTGATAAGTCGTTCCGTCATCCTCATAATAATTAAAGGATAAATCAACCTTCCCGTAATCTTTATAAAGATGAACAAACAGCGTATCCGAAGGTTTCTGATCGGTAAACATCACCGGCGATTGCATCGGAATGATGCTTCCTGACTTCACATAAACCGGCAGTTTTTCAACCGGGCATTCGGCATTGATTACTTTTTTGCCTTCAAACTTTTCATCCGTATAAAAATCGAACCAGTCACCTTCCGGCAGATAAGCCTTCACTAATTGTTTGTCGCTCTCGACCGGAATTACCAGCATTGATGGCCCAAAGAGGAACTGATTCTGGAAAGCAGGATCATAAACTTTATCATCATACGTGTAACCAATGGCCAGGCTGCGGTTCATCGGCAGGCCGTTGATGGTCGATCCGCGCATCCCACAATAAACATAAGGCAACAGGTTGTAGCGGAGCTGGATATAATTTCGTGAAATCGCTTCAACGTTTTCTCCAAAAACCCAGGGTTCGGCACTTAGCGTGTTCATCGACGAATGGCTGCGGTAAAACGGTGTAAATGCGCCAAGTGTAATCCAGCGGGCAAAAAGCTCAGGTGTGGCATTTCCCTGGAATCCGCCAACATCGCTGCCGGTAAACGAAACTCCCGACAAACCCAGGCTGTTGACAAGCCTCACCCCAAGCATCATGTGATGATCGGTAGCGTGATTATCGCCTGTCCAGATGGAGGTGTAGCGCTGCAAACCGGCAAACCCTGCTCTCGTGATAATGAGCGGGCGGCGGCCATTCATCAGCTTTTTGGTGCCTTCGAAAGTGCTGCGGGCCATCTGCATCCCGTAAATATTTTTAGCCTGCCGGTAAGTGGTTTTGCTGCCTTCACGGTCAAATTCGATCAAACTCGGTGGCTGCTGGCCCCAGGTGGCAATTTCGTTCATGTCGTTCCAGAAACCTTCCACACCCAGATCAACATAACCTTTAAATTTTTCGCCCCACCATGTACGCACCGTTGGTTTTGTGAAATCCGGGAAATGACACCAGCCCGGCCAAACCTGGGCAGTCCAGAATTTTCCATCCGGATATTTTACGAAATAATCGTTTTTAATCCCTTCTTCATAAGCCTGGTATCCTTTTTCGACCTTAATTCCCGGATCGACGATAACTGCCAACCTGAAATTCAACGCCTTTAAATCGGTTAAGAGCTTTTGAGGATTTGAAAAAGTTTTCGGGTTCCAGGTAAAAATTTTATAGGCATCCATGTAATCGATGTCGAGATAAACCACGTCGATGGGAATGTTTTTTTCACGGAAGGTGCGGGCGATACTTAAAACTTCGGTGTCGGGAGTGTAGCTCCAGCGGCACTGCTGATAGCCCAAAGCCCACATCGGAGGCAACGGCATCCTGCCGGTAAGCCAGGTGTAGGATGTGATGATGTCGGCCAGTTTGGTGTGATAGATAAAATAATAATCCATCTCGCCATCGTCGGCCGAGAAAAACGAAAAACGGTCACTGGAGGCTCCAAAGTTAAAGATAGTCCGATACGAATTATCCAGGAAAATCCCGTAATTGAGGTTGTGATGGATGCCCATGTAAAAAGGGATGGAGGCATAAATCGGGTCGCTGTTGTTGTCGTAATTCGGATTGTCGGTATTCCAGTTGATATAGGCGCTGCCGCGGCGGTTCAGGTTGCCGGTTTTTTCGCCCAGCCCGATAAATTTTTCGCCATCCTGCAAAACTTTATAGGTGCTCACTTCGGTGCCAACCCACGAAGTCCCAAAAACTGGGTCGTCCTGGCTGATGATTTTTCCATCTTTGGTTTTGAAAGTAAAACGCACCGGATTTTTGGTGACCTGCAAAATCAGAGAATCGGTGCTGATGATAAATTCCTTGTCATTTTCGGCGTAATCGAAGTTTCCGCGGATGGGTTCGCCCACAACGGCATACGAAAGTTCCTGTCCAAATTGTCTGGCAATCCTGATCCTGATAATGCTTGGTGAATAAATCGTTGCAACGGCAGTACCATTGGTCGTTTTAAAGGTAAATACCTGTTTGGTTTTATTTTTATCGATGCTTACAAGATTTCCGAGACTGGTGTTCATTTGATTTTGTGAGAAAATTGCTGTAACCGCCATTAAGAAGGCTACAAGAAGGATTGATTTTTTCATTTTTTTTGATGTGATTTTGGTTGAAATAATGTTAAAAATTTAACCCTGACGAGGGTTTAATTCCTTGTCAGGGTTGTTGGATAAAACATTTATCTATTTCTCATAAACCAAATATTCCCACGGCTTCAATTCGCGCTCAAATTCTTTGGGCAATTTCATTTTTCCACCACCAAAAACATCCGAATAATGGCCGGCAAAATTATCGCAGGCAAGCTTAATTTGCTGGGTTTGATTGGTGAGATTAAGGACAACAAAAACTTTTTTGTCGTCCTTTTCGCGGATAAAAGCAAAAACGGCAGTATCGGCAGCCGAATGAATCCTTTTAAAGGTGCCGCCTTCCAAACCATTCCAAAGGGCAGCATTATTGTGTTTTAATGCCAGTAAAGTTTTATAAAAACCAGCCATTGGATAATCGCCCCAAACAATCGGGTCTCTCTCAAAAAACAATAAAGCATGGTTATAATCTGCTTCCTGACCGCTGTAAATCATCGGCATTCCGGGGATTGTTGCAGTAAGAACTGCAAATGTTTTGGTGCCTTCTCCATAAATATCCTGCACAGTTCCGTTCCATGAATTTTCGTCGTGGTTGGTGGTAAAATTCATTTTAATTGCTCCCACCGGCAAAGTTGTATCAAGCTTTGCAAAATAACCGTCGAGCGCGCTTACGTTGGCTTTGCCTTTTGCTATTTTGTTATTTATCGAAAGCAGATTCCAGCCATAATCCATATCAAAAGCATTTAAAAGCAGCGAGTCTTTTTCGGCCTCAGCAAGCATAAAAACAGGCTTTATCTGATCGAGCACCCTGCGCGAAGAATCCCAGAAATCGGTGGGCACCATGCTTGCAACATCGCATCTGAAACCATCAATATCAGCTTCTTTAACCCAAAAAACCAGCGATTCGGTCATCGCATTTCGCAAATCCCGGTTTTGATAATTCAACTGCGCCACATCAGCCCAACCAAAAGGTGCGTAGGGTTGCTGTCCGGACGAATCTTTGCTATACCAGTCGGGATGGTCAGTAATCCAGGCATGGTCCCAGGATGTGTGATTGGCAACCCAGTCGATAATCAGGTACATTCCCAGTCTGTGGGCCTCTTTGACCAGGTTTTTAAAATCTTCCAGATTACCAAACTCCGGATTTATCTCAACATAATTTTTTACCGAATAATAACTTCCGAGCGAACCTTTGCGGTTTTTTTCGCCAATCGGATTTACCGGCATGAGCCACAAAATATCAACTCCCATTTCCCGGAGGCGTGGCAAATGTGCTTTGAATGCGTTAAAAGTCCCTTCCGGCGTGTACTGCCTGACGTTAACTTCGTAAATGTTGGCATTTTTTGCCCAAGGCACATGTTTAACCTGCGAGACTGGCCCGGTGGCAGTTTCAGTTTTTGTGGGTACAGGACAGCTACATCTGGCCAGGATAAAGGCCGACAGCACTGCTAAGAGAAATAATTTTTTCATGAGAAATGTTTAATCGTTAGAATTTGGATGCAAAAATATAAATAGTTTTGATCGAATTGATGCTAAACTTCCATTGCGGCAAAGATGAGTAAATGTATTTTTTTTGGCTAATTTCGCCACACCAAAAAATATTAAAAACAAATGAATTCAATACATTCCGGCGTTATCGAACCCAAAAAACTTGACCTGGTCATGCGCGATGCTGACTTCGTGATTTATTACGACCTTCAGCCACTTGAAACCCCCAAAGGTTTCGAAATTGCCCACCGCGATTCAAGATTGCTCAAACATATCCTGATAAAGCTTACACTGGCCGGGCAAATCGACCATCACAGCATCAACAGCTTCAGCATATTTTCGTTTTGTAAAGATTTTATCGAACAAAATTCCGATCCGTTAATGGATTGGTTCGGAAATATCATCCAAAATGATATTCTGTTAAAGGCTAAATTCACCCCCGGCCAAAATAACAGGATTTTCGACATGAAGCAAATTCTCGATTATATCGAAGAAAACGGTCAGATGATGCACCTGATGTTTTGGGGAGTTTCGGTTATCATGAAAGGTTTTAAGGATTTCTTTTCGGCGATGCCGGATTTTAAGATCATCGAAAAAGACTTTCCAAAGCATCAGAAAGATGTTATCGAATTTATCCGGGAATCATATTCAGGGCTGACCTGCGAAAAAAAAGCAGCCGTAAATATGCTTTCAACCTGCCACCGCAGCGGAATCATGTTGCCGCTGATGCTTGTTCAATCAAAAATTTCACCCTCCGAATATTCGCTCAACACCATTGCTGCCCAAACCAATTATGCGGCAAATGAAGCTGTTTTTCTAACTGGTAAACCTGATCTTAAACCTGTTTTGGTCGATTGGAAAAATCCTGAGAACACCTTTAATATTTTGCATGCTCATGCCTTAAAAGTCCTTGAGTTTTTAGGTTTTTTCGAAAAATCAGAAAAGAAAATATCTGTCATATCCGAATTGATCAGCCAGGGTGAGCATGACAAACTCGAATTTAAAAGCACCTTCCGGTGGGATTTGCGCCAGAACAAGAAAAACCCGGCCATCGAACATGCTGCTTTAAAATCGATTACGGCATTTTTGAATTCTGATGGTGGCGATTTATTAATTGGTGTTGCTGACGACGGGACGATCCTGGGTGTGGAAACTGACAACTTTGCCAATGACGACAAGTTTTTGCTTCATGTGTGGACCTTAATAAAAACCTCGATGGGACAAGACATTAGCCCATATATCAAAACTACGCTCGAAAAGTTCGACGAAAAAACCGTGTGCCGGGTTCATTGTCTGAGAAGTCCAAAACCGGTTTTCCTTCGCCAGAATGGTTTTGATGAGATGTTTTATATCCGGATTGGCCCCAGCAGCGGGAACCTCGATATCAGCGAAGCATTAAAATATATTGCTGAGCATTTTTGATGCAGGATACTTTAAAAAAACAAAGGCCGGCGAACCGGCCTTTTCTTGTGAAACTTCCCCCTTTGTAAAGCCAGAAAGCATGAATTAATTTCATACTTTCACGAACTCCATATCTTAATTTTTTATCATTTAAAATGCCTTTTATAAAGTTTAGCAAACATAAAAAATATTTTGGTTTTGAAAACAATATAAATTAAAAAAAAATACAATTAATCATAAGATGGTGCTTCAGCTCACAAACAGCAGCTATCATGAAATTGAAAAGGCCATCGTGGTGTTAATTCACCCGACAGCCTTTATATTTTTCTTTATCAGTACATTTACGACGCTCGCAATTGTATCTGTTATTTTGTATTAATCAGTGCACCAACATCAAAAACTTTTGTAGGATCTGCAACAGGGTATTCGTACCATGTTGTATTTTCCGTTCCGCCACTTTCTGCCCAATCTGTAAACTGTGGGAAAGCATCAATTATGCTTACTTTTTCAAAAGCAACTTTCAAATTGCCTTCAAAAGCAATCTCTATTCCCCATGGATGCTTGTTTGCTGTTGCATAAAATGGAGGATCGTAAGGATATAAAAATTCAGCAACGTGAGGTGTGTAATCCCACGGAGCTGTAGGCGAAGCATCACTATATGAACCCAGTAAACTCCATGTAGCGGCTGTAGTTGGAGGCATACCAATTGGCCTGACTTCATGACCGCGATCATCGGTATAAAATAAATACATAAAAGCTGCCATATGACCATTTTGAGTTGGTGGAGCAACGTTGTAATCAAATGAAAGATGGCTGGCCATTGGGTCAGCACTTTGGCCTGTTCCTGTATTCCAGTAATCAGTTCCTTTTGCCAAATCAGCACTATTAAAAATGATAAATGCATTATTTACCTGCGGATCAGGCATTGTTAAATCAGAATTATAGGAGCCATCAACCAATGTGATTTGTTCGGCGTTAAGGTATTGGAGATTTAATTTATCTCCGGTATTACCAACCCAGTTAAAAAATTCCATCCCACAACCTAAATTAATTGCAGCGCCATTTGTCCAAACATAATAATCAAAGGTTCCGCTTATCCAAGTATTATCACCGGAAAAATTTGTCACCATTCTTAATTTAATGATGAGGTCATTCAAATCATAGTCTCCTTTGGATGGCCAAAGATCTTCAAACATTTGGTAATACCAGACTTCGTAAGAATCATCACCAGATTTTAGATTGGATTTGTTGTAAGGTGATGGATAATAAACTTTATAAGCCAAAGCAGGATTTGTTGGAAAGTCATCAAAATCATCAAAAACACCATCACCATCGGAATCAGTATATGATTTTACTGACTTCAGATTTGCAGGAAGCTGAAATTGCTTGGTTTGAATATCTAAACCAATCACATGTGCGATTTCATGAGTCGGGGCATAAAACCGCACATCATTAATTGATTTGTTCAATTCGAGATAATAACTGGCTTTTCCTTCTTTCACGGTTACCCTTTGTAATAGGTTGCCATTTAAATCGGTGGCATCGAGTGGATAGCCATTTAATTCGGAGGATGGATTTCCGGAAGCATTTACAATCTGAACCTTAAAATGAGACTTGTTGAGCGTTGACCATGTAAAGCCCTCAGGCACCTGAAGAGAAGCAAAGCCATTGCCACTTGGTGGGGTTGGGTCAACATTTTTTTTACATGATGTAAACAAAAAACCAGCAAAGATGCTGATCAGGACGAATTGGTAAATTTTCATTTTCATTTTGACAAATTTTTATGTGAACAATGGAGCCCGGTTTTTCAAAAATCATTCCGCTTTTCTTAAACATTGATTGATAATACGATACACAAAATATATGTCTTGATATTCCAAAATAAAGATCATTTAATGAGAATTGGGTGCAAATTGAGAACTTTTTGAAATTCAATGATTAATTACTGAATTTTTATTGGAATTTGCATGTCCAATTCAAGCTTTGAAAAAAATAATGGATGGTCTGATTTAGTTTTCGGCAAATTAAAAAAAAAACATCTCTTTGTCACGATTTATTCTCCAAGCTTTTTTCGCCTGTTTGCAGATTACTCTGACACTGGCAAAACAAATGAATTTGCCGTCGTTTTTATGGAGCATTTACCTTCCAAATCAATTTGTGTTTTGGATTTTTGAATGAGTCAGGATAAAAAATTCAATGCATTATAACAACAGACTTTTTTGCAAATAGCCCTAAAAGAAAATATCGTGATTTGTGAAAATTCAAATCCTCATTCATCAGGAAAAGTGATTGTAACAGCTTCTGATGCTTTAAGAAAATAAGATTTACCCGGTTGAAGATATTGTAAACTGGTGATATTTGCCGAAGGCCAGTAAAGTTGAAGTCCGGTACTTTCCTTAATAATGATGATTTTTTGAGCTATTCCTGCAATCAAATCCTCAACTGCCACCGGAACAGGACTTAGGACGGGAATCAGATTCCAGCCTTCGCTGAGGCTCAGTGTAATTCCGGTAGCCAATGTTCCGCCCATTTCAACAGTGCTATTTTCGAGCATTTTGATTTGATAACCCTGCTCTGAATTCCAATCACCAAGCGTGTTAATGTTTTGGCCGGGAAGAAAAAATCCATTTGCACTTTGAATAATTACAATCTGGTTCATGATTGGCCCAAACAAAACTTCAAAATCTGCATTTTGAGGTTGTACAAATGAAGATAAACCATTCCAGCCTGCATTTAAAACAATTGATTGCTGAGCGCGGCAATTTATCATTGATTTCCAGCCGGGCCGTGTAGTTGAAACATTCGAATGAAACTGAAAAGTAAGCGCCCCTTCGGCATTTGTGGCCACTACAGTGCCGGGGGAGTTAGTTCCGCAATATTTCCCGATTAAGGGAGATGAAATCCCCGATCCGTTAAATATATTCAGATAATCGGAAGTACAGCCAGCGCTTGTGTGGATGTTAAAAGACAAAAAAGAAACTTCTATTTTTGCATTGACCGTTGCCGGGTAAAAAGTCAGAATATAATCTTCGTTATTACTGTAGTTGCTTGCCTCTCCGCCAGAATCATAAAAAGTCCCCGAACAAACTTCAAAGGATGCATTCATCATATGATAATCGGGTTTAACCAGAATATGATTTTGCTTTATCAAAACAGCAGAATCGCCGGCTGCATTAAATATTTTAAGTTGTACCGAAAAATTTCCAGGATATTGATAAATGATACTTTTGGGGTCCCTCACTGTTGAAACAGATGGATTTCCGCCTTCGAACCACCATTGCCAGCTTACCGGATTTCCTGTGGACAGATTTGTAAAATCGACCTTTTGCCCGGCAGGCATCGAGGTTGCAGAGGCCTGAAAATCGGCAACAAGAGGTCCGGGGTTTAACTGAACATTTAAATTGGTGGTTTGATTTTTAACAACCTGTACATTTTTTATCGTTTTTGATGGTACTCCCGGAACTGAAAATGTTAAATTATAGGTTCCCGGCGCCAGCAAGCGATGATAATTCCCCAACTCCGGATCTGCATAAACAAAGGATTCATCAATATCATGGCCAACAATCTCAACCTTTGCTTCCAGGGGTAAGCCAGTTAACGAATCGGTGACAATACCGTGAACGCCGTAAAGGCATTGCTCCATATAATTAAGCAGCGAACGGTAATTGTAGTTCCAGAAAGTTGGTAATTGACTGGCAACGGGTGTTTTTATATCCGATAATTCGGCAGTAACCTCTCTGCAGTGATGAAAATAATTCATATAGTCCTGCCTTCCTCCACTGATCATGTACCAGGCAGCGCCGTTGGTGATGCCATTATTTAAATAATCCATGTAGGTTGATGGAGAGTAAAGATGTACCGTGTCAACGTATTGCCGGCAAACATTGATCCACCAGGTATCATCCGCGGCTAATTGGGGCCAGGTATCCCAGGGATAATTCAGCACTTCTGCCCCGCCATGCGTATTTGCCGACATAACAAAATGGTTTTCTTCGGCCAGTTGCATAAAGGCAAGGGTTTCGGGTTGCCAGGAATTTCCATCCGGATGCTGCCCATCCTGCGGGTCAGGATAATTGCGGTTTAAATCAATCGAATTGGCATTGTAGCGTCTGGCGCCATTTATAGTATTATTTCCGCCATAATAGGTTCCATCAGGGTTTGCGAGTGGATTTATCCAGATTTCGATGTTATTTACCAGATTGGTAACCTTTGCATTTGTTCCGTAATTTGTAAGCAGATAATCAATCAACCTGAGCATTAAGATTCCTCCTGTAAGTTCATCACCGTGAATAGTCCCGGTGTACAAAAACTGCGGCTCCGCCTCGCGAACCGCAATATTATCCGAAATTTTTGCAACCAGTAACTGACGTCCCTGAACGGTAGTTCCAATGCTAAAAACCTGGCATAAATCCGGGTGATTTGCTGCAAACTGGTACATCATATCAACATAGGCGGAGTAAGTGGGATAATAATCCCAGGCCAGAAGGCCTTTATCATCAATCGAAGTAAGCATTTTCGGATCCTTGAGCAGGCTGCCAGGATGTGGCAGGATTTCAAATTCGATTCCAAGTTTCTTAAATTCCTCAAACTCCTGCCCGTTGGCGTAGGCAAAGCAAACACCATCTTCAAACTGATCGAGGGAAACAATTCTGGTAAGTATTTCGAGGGAAGTCCGGTCGTCAATCCGGAACTTAAAATAAATCTCATCCGAACCCAGCTTTTGCTGATTTGCTGCGCTGTCGGGCGTTAATGTTTGTGCATTTAAAATAAGGACATTTAAGATGATGAGGATCGTACAAAGATATTTCATAAGCTGATTTTCGTAAGTTAAAAATCTATTTAAGCGCCCTGTCGTTAAAAATGATGTAACCAATATTAAAAGCAAAAAACGCCTGTTCTTCGGGATTATCAAAATAATTAAAGGTGATGCTCATCGGGCCGATAAAAGAATGATACACCAAACCACCCGAAAAGGAAAAATACCTGGCATCGAATTGTTTCCCCAGATAGGGCATATTTTCGTCGTCAACCATTATCTGCTCATAAGGCTGAAAGAGATAACTTTCGGCGCGCAGGTCAAACCGTTTACCAAGATAATAAATCGCTTTCAAACCAAAAGCACCATAATTGTAAGCCCTGAAATTGGAGAGAAAAATGCTTTTGCTTTCAGGAACCGGCTCAAAGGCAGGTGCAGCAAGCAGGCTTGATGTATAATTCGAAAAAAGATCTTGGGTCGATAACCGGACTTCTCCATAAAAACCAAAAGTAAAGGGGCCAATTTTTTCGAAATAGTTATCCCAGGCCACTTTTGCTGCAAACCATTGGTGCGAATTCCTGATTTCGTCACCATTTGAACCCGAAAGTGAACCGCTTGTAAATTTTTCATCACCATTGATGTATGAAACATTAATCAAAAACCGGGCACCTGCCGTTGCGTATTGTTTTCGGTTAAGTGTATTGATATCCCACGAAAGTGAAGCTGCCATACAACTGAATCTTGTTTTGTCGGTGGTGTCTTCACGTGTAAACGAATTATCCTGATAGTATTGGTTTTCTAAAATTCCAATGGTAAAATCGGCCACAAATTTTCCTTTGTTTGTGGTGGGTAATGAGGCAAAAACTCTGAAATAATTATCATCCTGAACCAAAAAAGATGGCGTTACATCCTCAAAAAAGTGAATACTGCTTTTAAAATAATCGAAATGATTATAAACGAGCTGCGCTCCAAATGATAGCGGCGTTTTCATCGGAATATCAAGCCTTGTTCCAAGCAACACCGAGGTATAAAATTTTCCGAAATAAACATTGCTTCTCACCTGCAAAGCATTACGGAACAGTCGCTTATATTGTAATTCGACAAAAGCCTGGTTAGCCCCGCGTGATGAAATATTGCCCCCAAATTTTGTTACAAATTTATCGGCAGGTTTAATTTTAAGAAAAAGATCATAATTCCCGGCAGCCTCATCGTATTTCAGTGAAGGAACAATTTGTTTGATTTTGTTATCGGCGGCAAGTTTAAAATATTCAGGTTCGATTAAACCCAGGGTTGTGTTTGGCGATTTATGCGTCAAAGTCTGATAAACATAGGCCGCTTCTCCTTTGTTAAGCCCGCTGATGTAGATGCTGTCGACCCGATAGGCTGGTTTCCGGTGATTGAAATTTCTGCGCAAACTGTCAACATAAAAATCATCATGGCGGTGACTCACAATTTTCTTTATTTCATCCATGCGCCTGTTCGTTTCATCATAGCCAATCTGTATGAATGATTTAGCTGTCGAAAAGTCAACCAGACTCACTTTTACAACCGGTGGTTCGATCATGATGCCGCTATCAATTTTCAGGCTAAAATCGGTGTCCGACATCAGCATGTTCTGAATCTGGGTTAAAATGTCGTCGGGGTCGGATTTCGGATAATTTCCCGAAACCTTGCTTCCGATGATGATGTCGGGATGAAAATCGCGAATGGCAACATCCGATGGAAAATTATTATACATCCCACCATCAAACAGTAGCTTGTCGTCGATTTCGACAGGTTTAAAATAAAATGGAAAAGTGAGTGAAGCCCTGATTGATTTTCCAAGATCACCACTACGCAAAACAACCGACTTGTTGGAATCAATATCTGAGGCAACACATCTGAATGGGATGAAAAGACTATCAAAATTATAGCCGGCAGTAGCTGATGCTCCTGCAAAAAGTTCCATGAGCTGGAAATCCATTTCAACAGGTGAAATAAAATTTGTTGGCAGTATTGCCGAAAAACTTTTCTTTAAATCGATGTTAAAGCTTACCCAACTTGCATCATCAGCATCTTTTTTATAATAGTAGCTGTATTTTGGATCCAGGTTACCGTTGGCCCACCTGGCAAACATTTCTGAGGTAAAAAATACTTCAATTTCATCTGTCGAATAGCCGCTTGCGTACATACCTCCAACTAGCGCCCCTATTGAGGTTCCTGTGATATAATCGATCGGGATGTTATTTTCTTCGAGTGCCCGCAAAACCCCGATGTGGGCTGTTCCGCGTGAACCTCCCCCACTTAAAACAACGGCAACTTTTTGTCCAAAAACGCTGTTAAAGGCTGGCATCAACGACACCACCAATAAAAAGCAGAAGATTTTAAGTAAACCGGATTTCATTTTTACCAAACTAATTTAAGGGGCTAAAATTACTTTATATTCTTTTTCCGAGAATAACAAGTCCAGCCTTAAAACTGTTTTATTTGGGCTAAAGCCCGGTAACAGGCTGTTTTTCAATTGCCCCGACCTTAAGATCGGGGCAATTGATATTCTTGATATTCTGGGCTTTAGCCCCATTGATTTCTTATTCGGCACCTTTTTAGACAAGACTCAATATTGGAAAAAAAAAGGCTGATTCTGAAAAATTGATTTCAGAATCAGCCTTTTTTGGAGTGTTATCAGATTTTGAATTTACACTTTTGCAAGCGCCTGTTCAAGATCAGCAATAATATCGTTGGCATCTTCGATACCAATGGCAAATCTGACGAGGCCGTCGGTAATGCCGGCCTGCAATTTCTTTTCATGCGATAGTTTGGAATGTGTCATCGAAGCAGGATGCTGAATGAGCGATTCGACACCGCCCAGAGAAACCGCCAGGAGTATCAGTTTTACATTATCCATCAGCCTTTTACCAGCATCAAGACCGCCTTTCAACTCAAACGAAATCATTGTTCCAGGCCCATCCATCTGCTGTTTTGCCAATTCGTACTGTGGATGAGATTTTAAACCCGGGAATTTTACCCAATCAACTTTCGGATGCGATTCGAGGTATTCAGCAATTTTTATAGCTGATTCCTGTGCTTTTTCGACACGAAGCGCCAGTGTTTTTAATCCGCGGTGTACCAGGAAAGCCTGGTGTGGATCCATGTTGCAGCCCATGTTTGTCATAACCGGCCGTAACATGTCGTGATATTTTTTTTCGGACGAAACAATCATTCCTGCAACAACATCAGCATGGCCATTAATAAATTTTGTCATCGAATGTACCACGATATCAGCGCCGAGTTCGATAGGCCGCTGCAGATAAGGGCTGCAAAAGGTATTATCAACAACCAGCGGAATACCTGCTTTATGGGCAATTTCGGCCAAAGCTTTGATGTCGGAGATAGTAATAGTCGGATTAGCAGGTGTTTCGGTATAAATCATCGCGGTTTCAGGCCTCATTGCTTTCTTAACCTCATCCAGGTTGGTTGTGTCGACATACGAAAACTCAACACCAAAGCGTGCAAACACATTTTCCATGACCCCACGGGCAGGCCCATAAATTGCGTTGTGGCTAACAATGTGTTTTCCTTTTCCCAGAAATGCAAGATAAACCGTTGTAATGGCAGACATTCCCGAAGAAGTTGCAATTCCTTTGTAGCCGCTTTCGAGGTTTGCTACTGCCTGCTCCAGGGCATTAATGGTTGGATTGCCCAGGCGCGTGTAAATGTATCCGTCATCTTCACCCGAAAAACAAGCAGCTCCATGGTCGGCACTTTTAAATTTAAATGTAGAAGTCTGATAAATCGGAGTAACTGCGCTACCCAGTTCATCTTCAAATTCGCCGGCATGAACTTCGCGGGTTAGAAAACCAAATTTTTTTGAATCCATTTGAGTTAAAATTGAGTGATATTTTTTGTAAAACTAAACGCCGGCAAAGGTATTGAGATAATTTATTTATCAAGAAAAATATTGCTGCAATCGTTAACTGATTTACTTTTTTCTACTTTTACTGATGGAAAAATTATCAGGAAAATTATCATGAATTCTTACAAAAAAAATTAAAATCTAATGAAAAACATTCGGACTTACGCCATCTTAGCCATCTTAATGGCATCATTTTCCTGTGGATTTGCCCAGCAAATTCCTATTCTTGACAGCATTAGTTTCTATGGAAGTTTCAGCACCCATCTTGCCTTTTACCAGTCGAACTGCGAGGTTCAAAATAACGGATCTCGGATTGGGCTGTTCATGACGCAAAAACTGAAAAATGGTCTTGTTTTTTTTGGAAAAACTGAATGGGCTGTTAATACGGTCGAAAACAATTACACCTTTAACCAGGGCGCAGTCACCTCTGAAAATGTCGCGGAAGGTTTATTTGTTCAATCAAAAAATGCTTTCGATACGAGGCTTGGATTTTTTGGAGTAAGTTTTAAGAAGTTCGGAACCCTGACCATGGGTAAGCAATGGAGCGCCTATTACGATGTTTCGGGATGGACCGACCTCTTTGACGTTTTTGGCGGACAAGCCAGCGGAACCTATCTTTCGGGTACCGACGGAGGTGCAAGCGGCCTCGGCCGGGCTTCAAAAGCGTTGATTTACCGGAATAAATTCGGCCCTGTAAAACTTGCTTTACAAACCCAGCTTACCGGTGATATCGCAAATTATGGCGGATCGGTTATCTTGCAAATCACCAAACAATTAAATTTTGGCTTCGCCATTTACAATTCCCGGGTTGATGACGAAACCATGAGTGCGATTTCAGGGGCTAAACGGGACAACCTCAGCTCGATTACCGGATTGCAATTTCGCAATAAAAAACTCATTCTTGGCCTCAACTATAATATCAAGGGCTTCGATCTCCTTCAAATAACCGTACCGGATACCTCAATAATCAGTGGTTATTATGCAAATGGAACTGAGTTTTTTGGGAAATTTTTACCCACAGAGAAAATCGCTGTTATCGGCGGGTTCAACTTTCAAAACCCCAAAAGCAGCAATACCTTTATTGCCGACAATTTCAAGTTAAAATATCTGGTGATTGGCTCCGAATATTATTTTACCCCAAAAGCCATTGTTTACATCGAATGTAAATTTGACGACAGCATCGACTACCTTGGAAATAGTGAATTTAATGTGTACACCCTGGGATTTCGGTTCGATTTTAACGTTCATACCAAAGAAAAAATCTGACACCCTTTAAAGTCAGAAAAGTATATTTTTGAATATTTGACCGTTTTATGGAAAAGTTTTCGGATTTTTGCCCGAAAATTAACCCATACAATGACAAACCTGACTGAATTAAATGCCATTTCACCCATCGATGGAAGATACCGGAAAAAAGTTGAAAAACTTCATGAATATTTTTCAGAAGCCGCGCTTATTCGTTACAGGGTAAGAGTTGAGATTGAGTATTTTATCTCACTTTACCAAATCCCGCTACCCCAGCTCGAAGGCTTCGATCACAGGCATTATCCCGCACTCAGGGCCATCTATAAAAATTTCACCGAAAGTGATGCTCAGGCAGTTAAAGACTACGAAAAGGTCACCAATCACGATGTAAAGGCTGTCGAATACTTTATCCGGGATAAGTTCGACAAACTGGGATTTGGTCAGTTTAAAGAATTTATCCATTTTGGGCTTACTTCACAGGACATCAATAATACAGCCATGCCACTCGCCATGCGTGAAGCCTATCGCAACGAAGTATGGCCTCATCTCAACAACGTTCTCGAAAAACTGATTGTGATTTCTAATTCATGGAAAGATGTCCCCATGCTCGCACATACCCACGGTCAGCCAGCTACGCCAACCACAATTGGCAAAGAATTATATGTGTATGTTGATCGCCTCGAACAGCAATTCGATATTTTAAAATCGGTGCCGTTTTCAGGGAAATTTGGCGGTGCCACCGGAAATTTCAATGCACATCACGTGGCTTATCCAAAAATAAACTGGATGCTTTTTGCCGACGATTTTCTGGATGACAAACTCAAGTTACAGCGCCAGCAGGTGACCACTCAAATTGAACATTACGATAATATGGCTGCCTTTTTCGACGGGCTCAAACGCATCAATAACATCCTGATCGATCTTTGCCGCGACATCTGGACCTACATTTCGATGGAATATTTTAAACAAACCATCAAAAAAGATGAGGTTGGCTCATCAGCAATGCCCCACAAAGTAAATCCCATCGATTTCGAAAACGCCGAAGGAAATTTTGGGATGGCCAATGCCATGTTTGAGTTTTTCTCGTCAAAACTCCCGATCTCACGCCTTCAGCGCGACCTCACCGATTCCACAGTAACCCGGAATATCGGGGTTGCATTTGCATACTCCAGCATCGCTTACCAGTCGCTGCTTAATGGTCTGAATAAATTATTGCTCAATGAGAAAAAACTCCACGACGACCTCGAAAAAAACTGGGCCGTGGTTGCCGAGGCAATCCAGACCATTTTACGTCGCGAAGGATATCCAAATCCTTATGATGCCTTGAAAAATCTCACCCGAAACAACCAACTGATCACAAAAAGTCTGATTACCGATTTCATCAATCAACTGGCAGTTTCGGATGAAATTAAGGCAGAATTGAAAAAAATTACCCCTCACAATTATACCGGAATAAGTCCGTTTATTGGTGATTAACGATAAATCGGAAACCAGGTAAGTTTCCGGAAATAAAAAATTTGAATGCTTATTTAATAATACTTTGTGACTATGGATTTGACTAAAATATTAGCTATTGCTGGAAAGCCAGGCCTTTACAACATGATTGCCCAAACCAAAAGCGGCGTAATCGTTGAATCGCTGATTGACAAAAAACGCTTTCCGGCATTTTCGCATGACAGGATCAGCTCCCTTGCCGAAATCAGTATTTTTACCACCGACGAGGATTTACCTTTGAAAGATATCCTGAAAAAGGTGTTCGAAAAATATGATGGCGGACCTGCTATCAGCAACAAAGCGACCAACAATGAACTTAAGGCATTTATGGAAGAAATCCTTCCAACCTATGATAAAGAACGGGTTTATGTTTCGGATATCAAGAAATTAGTAGTTTGGTACAACCTGCTCCAGGAACATGGTATGCTCGACTTTACCGAGGAAGAAAATACTGATGTTGCTGAGGAAATCACCGTTGCCACCGATGCCACCGAAACTCCTGAAGCATCAACTGTTCTTCCTGAAACAAAAGAAGAATAAGCTTTTCTTTTTGGGTTTAAAGACCTTTATTGATCATGTACAAATCGATTTTCAGACCTGTTTTATTCTGGTTTTCACCAGAGTCGGTGCATCATTTTGTGGTCAACAGTCTGAAATTCCTGTTCCGGATTCCTGGAGCCGAAAGAATAATTAACAAACTTACACAGGTTAACGATCCACGACTGGAAAAAGAAGTTTTTGGGTTAAAATTTAAAAATCCGGTAGGCATTGCCGCCGGCTTCGACAAGCAGGCCGAGCTTTATAATGAGCTTTCGAACTTCGGGTTTGGTTTTATCGAAATTGGAACTGTAACGCCAAAAGGCCAGCCTGGAAATCTAAAACCCCGTCTTTTCCGTCTGCCACCGGATAAAGCACTCATCAACAGGATGGGATTTAATAACGGAGGCGTTAACAATGCGGTAAAAAACCTGAAAAAACGCAAAACCAATGTCGTGATTGGTGGAAATATTGGTAAAAATACGCTTACCCCAAATTCAGAGGCCATTAACGATTATGTGCTTTGTTTTGAAGAACTTTTCGATTTTGTCGATTATTTCGTGGTTAATGTGAGTTGCCCCAACATTACCGACCTTCATGAACTTCAGGATCAGGATAACCTGGTGAAAATCCTCGGAAAAATCCAGGAAATCAACCACACGAAAATTCAGCCAAAGCCAGTCTTATTAAAGGTATCGCCAGATCTTAACAATAAACAGCTCGACGAAGTTATCGAAATAGTCAGGCTCACCAGAATTGATGGAGTTGTAGCTACCAACACCACTATTTCGAGGCAAAATCTGCAAACCGATGATGCACGGATAAAAGAAATCGCCAATGGTGGTTTAAGTGGAAAACCTATTTCCGACCGGTCAACAGAAGTAATCAGGTATCTTGCCGAAAAATCAGGCAAAGCTTTTCCGATTATCGGGGTTGGCGGGATTTTTACGCCTGAAGATGCAATCGAAAAACTTAATGCCGGTGCTGACCTTGTCCAGGTTTACACGGGCTTTATTTATGAAGGCCCGTTTATTGCCAAAAAAATCAACAAAGCCCTCATTAAAAAACAATAAAATAACCCCGAATTTTCCTGACAACTTTTTTCACCTGTTGCCAGGTTGTTGAGGATTTTCCATACATTTTTATTCCCTTAAATTTCCGGAAAAAGCTTATCAAAGCTAAAATAAATGATTTTTTTTATCTACTTTTGCGCCCTGGTTTTGCATGTAGGGGTTTTAATGCCTAATAATCACTTATTTGCAGATAAAAATTTAAAATTACTAACCCGGATGTTAAGGCAGCATCCATAACATTATTTTTAATGACAAACGATCTGGACAAGGTATTTCAGGACGAAGAAAACCTGAACGAACATGTTGAAGAACAAAAAACTGAAGTTGAAGCCGTTGCTGAAACTGTTGAAGCAGCAACCGAAGAACCTGTTGCCGTAGTTGTTGAAGCAGCCATCGAACCTGCCGTTGAAGTTAAACCTGAGCATCACAAAAGCCATCGCATACGCCAGGAATTACCACGGCCCGAAGATTTCGACTGGACTTCAACCGGAAAAAGACAAGAAAATTATTCACTTGCCGAACGCGTAAAACTCGAAGACCTCTACAACAAAACTTTCAACTCGATTGCTGAACAGGAAGTTGTTGAAGGAACCATTGTTGGACTAAACGACCGTGAAGCTGTCGTTAACATCAACTTTAAATCGGACGGCGTTATTCCAAGGGCTGAACTTCGTTACAACCCGCTCGCAAAAATTGGCGACAAAATCGAAGTTTATGTCGAAAGCCAGGAAGATTCAACCGGCCAGTTGATTTTATCCCACAAAAAGGCAAGAATCCTCAAATCATGGGAAAGAGTTAATGAAGCCTTCGAAAAAGAAGAAGTTATTCAGGGATATGTTAAAAGCCGCACCAAAGGCGGACTTATCGTTGATGTATTTGGAATTGAAGCATTCCTCCCCGGTTCACAGATTGATGTGAAACCAATTCGTGACTATGACATCTATGTTGACAAAGTCATGGAATTTAAGGTTGTGAAAATCAATCACGAATATAAAAACGTTGTTGTTTCTCATAAAGCCCTCATCGAACGCGAACTCGAGCAACAAAAAGCCGAAATCATCGCTAAACTCGAAAAAGGACAGATTCTCGAAGGAACTGTTAAAAACATCACTTCTTATGGTGTTTTTGTTGACCTCGGCGGTGTTGACGGTCTTATTCACATTACCGACCTTTCATGGGGCAGGATCAATCATCCTGAGGAAATTGTTGAACTCGATCAAAAAATCAAAGTTGTTATTCTCGATTTTGATGACAACAAAAAACGTATTGCCCTTGGCCTCAAACAACTCACTCCTCATCCGTGGGATGCGCTCGACCAGAACCTCAAAATTGGTGACAAGGTTAAAGGAAAAGTTGTGGTTATTGCCGATTACGGTGCCTTTATCGAAATTACAGTTGGCGTCGAAGGTCTGATCCACGTTTCCGAAATGTCATGGTCGCAACATCTGCGCACAGCTCAGGACTTCCTCAAAGTTGGCGACGAAGTTGAAGCAGTTATTCTTACCCTCGACCGCGAAGAGCGCAAAATGTCGCTTGGCATGAAACAACTCATTCCAGATCCATGGGAAAACATCAAAGTCAGGTATCCGGTTGGCTCAAAACACAACGCTACCGTACGTAATTTCACAAACTTTGGAATTTTCGTCGAACTCGAAGAAGGTGTTGATGGCTTGATTCATATTTCCGACTTATCATGGTCGAAAAAAATTAAACATCCTGCCGAATTTACAAAAATCAATGAAGTTATTGATGTTGTAGTTTTGGATGTTGACGAAGAAAACCGTCGTCTGAGCCTTGGCCACAAACAACTCGAAGAAAATCCATGGGATGTTTTCGAAAGCGTATTTGCTGTTGGATCGGTTCATAAAGGAACCATCGCAAATGCATCAGATAAAGGCGTGATCGTTACATTACCTTATGGTGTTGAAGGATTTGCTCCTACACGTCATCTTCAAAAAGACGACGGAAGCATGGCAAAAGTTGATGAAGCTTTAGATTTTAAAGTTATCGAGTTTTCGAAGGAAAATAAGAAAATCATCCTTTCACATTCACGAATCTCTCAGGATGTTCAGAATGCTGAAAAAGCCAAAGAAGAAGCATTGAATAAATCAACACAACGCTCTGCAAAACAAGTGGTCAAAAAAATCAAGGATAACCTTGAAAAAGCAACACTTGGCGACATCGAAGGCCTGCAACAACTCAAATCTGATATGGAACAGGAAGCTCGCGACAAACTCGAAATCTATGCCAAAAAACAAGAAGAAAAAGGCAATAAGATAAAAGAAGACGAACTCACTGAAAATGTTGAAGAAGTTGTTGAAGAAATGACCGAAGCCGTTGAAGAAACCGCTGAAAACGTTACCGAAACTACTGAAGAAGTAACTGAAAATGTTACCGAAACCGTTGAAGAAACAGTTGAAAATGTTACCGAAGCCACCGAAGAAGTAGCCGAAACTGTTACCGAAACTGTTGAAGAAGTAGCAAATACCGAAACTGAAGTTGTTGAAGAAGCTGTTGCCGGGGAAGAAGAAACCAAACCGGAAGTAGCTGAAGAACCAACAAAAGAAGAAGAAAAAAAGTAAATCTTTCGGGATTACTCTAAAACACTAAAAAGCTGCCTCATTTATGGGGCGGCTTTTTTTAACTATTTTTACCGGCTAAATACAAACTATGTCGTTCACAATAACCATTCTTGGCAGCAGTTCAGCAACACCAACGTCAAAACGGAACCCAACGGGTTTACTCGTCAATATGAACTATAAATATTTTCTGGTCGATTGTGGCGAAGGCACGCAGATGCAGCTTAGAAAATACCGTTTCAAACTCCAGAAAATAAAACACATTTTTATCAGTCATCTGCATGGTGACCATTTTTTTGGTTTGATTGGATTGATCTCAACACTTCACCTGCTGGGCCGCGTTGAAGAATTGCATATTTATGCCAACGAAGATCTGAAAGAAATCATCGACCTGCAATTAAGAGTAACAGCAACTGAGCTGGTTTTCCCATTGATTTTCCATCCTACCAACCACCTCACGCCCGAAATCGTTTACGAAGATGACCACCATCTGATTAAATCTTTCCCTTTAAATCACCGCATCCCAACAACAGGTTTTGTTTTTTCTGAAAAAGACAGGCTCCGAAAAATCCGAAAAGATTTTTTATCACGCGAAGACGTGCCCATCGAAGAACTGCCAAAGATTAAAGCAGGAGCCAATTACACAAATAATGATGGAAAGGTCTATTTAAATAAAGATATCACCGCTTATCCTTTAAAATCGCGTTCATTTGCCTTCTGTTCCGACACTTCCTATTTTGAGGAAGCCATCGAATCGTTCAGGAATGTAAATCTGCTTTATCATGAAGCAACATTTATGCAGGATATGGCTGAAGTGGCAAAGGAGAAATTCCATTCGACGGCGGCAGAGGCGGCATTAATAGCGACAAAAGCTGGCGCAAAGGAATTAATTATCGGGCATTTTTCGGCGCGTTACAATAATCTGGAAGAATTGCTTGCAGAAGCACTGGAAATATTTCCCACTACACGTCTTGCCGAAGATGGCGATGAGTTCAAAATAATCAACGATGAAGTGATTACCTTATCCAGCAGGTAATTCGATTTCAGGCAGGAATCACCATTGACCGGAGGACAACAAAAAAACCCGGCATTTTGAAATACCGGGTTCAAACACAAACATTATGAAAAACAAAACTATACCCTTTTCTCTTTGATTCTTGCTTTTTTACCTCTTAATCCTCTGAGATAGAAGATTCTTGCCCTGCGAACAACGCCATGTTTATTCACAACTACTGCTTCGATAAACGGTGATGATACCGGGAAAATTCTTTCAACGCCAACGTTGCTCGAAATTTTACGTACTGTAAAAGTTGCAGTTGGACCACTTCCTTTGCGTTGTAAAACAACACCCTGGAAATTCTGTAAGCGCTCTTTGCCGCCTTCTTTAATCTTGTAAGTTACCGTTACGGTGTCGCCAGCTTTAAATGATGGAAGTTCTTTTACTTCAACCAAGCTCTCGGCATATGTCAAAAATTCGTTTTTGCTCATTGTATTAGCTATTTAAAATTCTTCAAAAAAGGAGTGCAAAAGTACATTTTTTTTATTCAAAAGTACAAGTAGTGATTAATTTTTCTCATAAATAATAAATGTTTCGATTTCCACAGCTTAGTATCCCGGTAAAAATCATCCCAAATAAAACCATCAATTCATTTAATCCGCTGAATTCCAGATTTCCCATGATTTATCTGCCTGCATCTGAAGCATCGTTAACCCGTTTAATGTTTTTGCTCCGGCCTGCCTGCCTTTCTTAAGAAATAACGTTTCGGGCGGATTATAGATCAAATCGTACAGGAAATTTCGGGGAGATAAATAATTGTATGGAATTGACGGTGCATTAAGCACATCAGGAAACATACCAACAGGGGTTGCATTCACGATCATCGGATAACTTCGCACCAACTCCTCAGTTATCTTTTCATACCCGATTTTACTACTGCCTGCTGATTTTCCGGAAACAACCAGGAAAGGTATCCCCAGCTTCGTTAAAACATAACCAACGGCTTCAGCGGCGCCACCAGAGCCAAGAATTAAAGCTCCCGGTACATTTTTTAATTCATCAGTCGAAAATTCAAATCCAAAGACATCGGTATTAAAACCTTTGAGAAAAATGCCTTCCTTTTCCCTGAAAATCTTTACTGTATTAACAGCACCGACTTCCTGTGCAACATCATCCAGCTGATCGAGATAAGGCAGGATTGATTTCTTGTAGGGAATGGTCACATTAAACCCCGTCAATTCAGGTTGTGAACTGATCAACAGCGGTAATTCCTCAATTTTGCTGATGGGGAAAAGATCGTAACGACAGTTGGAAAGATTTCCGGAAATGAATTTTTTCTTAAAATAATCAGCCGAAAATGAATGCTGAAGAGATTTTCCGATAAGCCCGAACTGTCGCATTTTATGGAGTAAACTGATTTTGAAACGTAAAAATCCTAAAGCATTTGAAAACCACAAAAAGCCAACATCGGCATTAAGGAAGTTTTATTGGATTTCCGGAATATTATTGTTGCCATTCGTTTTAAATGCCTTGTACATCAGATAAATCACAAAAAGAACTCCCAACACTAAAAATGTTATCGAAGCTTCCTTGTAATACAATTCGAGCAATTCTTTTTGGGTGTACAAAAAATACCCTAACAAAGCAAGAATGACGTTCCAAATCAGCGATCCGAGGGTGGTGTAAATGGTGAAATCCCTCAGATTCATTTTAGCTAAACCAGCAGGAATCGAAATCAACTGACGGATAGCAGGAACAAGTCTTCCTATAAAAGTCGATATTTTACCATTTTTAATGAAGAACTTTTCCGACTTTTCGACACCTTTCACGTCGATTAATAAAAGATGAGCCAGTTTGGTGTTTGCAAACGAATAAATCATTTTCCTTCCCAGGTAATAGGCGATATAATAGTTAAAAAATGCGCCGATCAAAGCCCCAAAAGTACCGAAAAATACAACCAGGTAAATGTTCAGGTCGCCCTGTGCGGCTTTCCAGGCTGCCGGTGGAATTACGATTTCGGAAGGAAACGGGATAAATGAACTTTCGATAGCCATCAAAACTGTGATGGTGAAATAATTGATGTTGTTCATGTACCAATCGGTGATGGTCTGGAAAAACTCGAACATAATGGTATGATTTAATTTTGTGCAAAAATATAGTTTATCTCCAATTTTCCAAATCATCGGAACAATTGGAAATTTTTAAAAATGACTAAAAGGCTGATGAAAAAAAATTATCAGACAGCCGGATTGCTGTAAATATTGATCAGGAGTTGAAGCTGATGTTCATTTTGCAATTCGGGATAATACTCAAAAAGCTGGATATGGTCCGGAAAATTCATCTTTAAAGCAATTTCAAAATTTTCGTAGGCTTCTTTATGCCTTCCTTTTTTAATCAGATAGCCGGCAAGCCGGTAATAAAGATCGTGATTAAGCGGCTGGCTTTCGATACCTGCAATAATGATATCAATGGCTTTGGGCAGATTATTTTCCTCAGCGTACATCGACGAAAAATCCAACCATAAATCAGGATGTTTCGGATCGATTTCGACGACTTTTTCGTAAGCTTCCTTTGCACTATCAAAAAAACTGCTCCGATAATAGGTATCAGCAAGGTAAAGCCAGTTATCGGAGTTTGCCGGATCGATTTCGATGGCTTTTTTCATGTACTTAATGGCTACTTTTGGATTACCGGAATTATCGTTTAAAATTCCCAGGCCCATCCAGGCATCAGCAAGTTCAGGATCGACGTCAAGGGCGGTGCGATAATTTTTAAAAGCCTTTTCGGTATCTCCCATTTTCTCGTAGCATTCGCCAATGTAAAAATAGGTAAGTCCTTCAGGTTCTTCCAGATCGATGGTTTCGAGATACATGTCGATGGCTTCCTGAAATTTTTCAAGGTTAGCCAGCGCATTTGCTTTATTAAAATATGCCGACGAAAACTCGGGCATAATCGCTATCGAAAATTCATAAGCGTCGATGGCCTTTTCGTAAAGACCGAGGTTTGAATAGGCAATACCAAGGTTGAACCAGGCAATTTCGGAATATGGATTTTCATCTAAAAATTTAGTGAAAAACACAATACTGTCTTCTTCCCGGCCGGTAATCTCGTAGCAAAACGACAATTCGTAGATTACTGCCTGGTTTTCGGGATTGATCTCCAAAGCCTTTACCAGAAACTCGATGGCTTTATCGTATTCATTCAAATCTTCGTATTCGAAAGCGATGCGGGTGTAAATTTCATCCTTCTCTTCTGAATATTTGGCGGCTTTGTAATACTCGGCAATGGATTGGTCGAACTTCTTAAGTTTACTGAAAATTGAACCTTTGGCAAGGTAAATTTCAGGATTATGAGGTTCGAGACGCTCAATATTATATAGTATTTCCAGGGATTTCACCCATTTATTAACGCTTGCGAGGTATTGTGCCTTTTTTAATAAAAAAGTCACCGATGATGGGTGTTGCCGTAAAGCGTGATCGATGGCAACCCGTGCTTTTTTTGAATTGTTGCGGTCAAGATAATAGTCTATAATGTCCTCAAATTCTTCGACATCGAAGAAATACAATTTCTCCGACCTGACCATATCGTCAAATTTGTCAACCAACTCATTTAGATCATCTCCCTCATTAAAAGGATTAAAATCTTCATTCATAAATTCGTTTCTATAAACTCAGCAAAGTTATATTTTTTATTTGAAGCGCGAAATTTTCAAAAGTTATTTAATAACACCTCAACAACCTGAATTTATGTGTTTTACAAAATTATCAACAACAAAATGAGCTGTAATGAAATTGAAAGAAAAACGACTAATGTAACAGGTTTGAAAAGAAAAATTAAATTTGCGCAAAACAAAAGTCATGACACTAATTAAATCTATTTCAGGGATCAGGGGTACGATTGGCGGAAAACCAGGTGATGGACTCAGCCCGATCGAAATTGTGAAATTTTCGGCTGCTTATGCTGTTTTTCTCAAGAATTACCGGAAGAAAACCAGGATAAAGGTTGTTGTTGGCCGTGATGCCCGGATTTCGGGCGATATGGTAAACCGGCTGGTAACCGGAACTTTGCTCAGTATGGGTGTTGATGTTCTGGATATTGGCCTCAGCACCACACCCACTGTCGAAATTGCCGTTACCCACACAGCATCTGATGGCGGAATCATTCTTACAGCCAGTCACAACCCCAAACAATGGAATGCGTTGAAACTCCTCAACGAAAAGGGCGAATTTTTGTCGGAAGCTGACGGGCAGGAAATCCTGAGAATTGCCGAACTTCAGAATTTTCAGTTTTCAGGCGTCAATGAGTTGGGCAAATTAACAACCGACGAAACATTTATTGACCTTCACATTAAAAAAGTCCTCGATTTGCCGCTTGTTGATGTGCGCGCCATTAAAAATGCCGGATTCCGGGTAGCCATTGATGCGGTAAATTCGACCGGTGGAATTGCCATCCCAAAGCTACTTAGAGCGCTTGGCGTTGACGACGTGGTGGAGATTTATTGCGATCCGACCGGAGAATTCCCGCATAATCCTGAACCACTCCCCGAACATTTAAAAGATATTTCGGAGCTTGTTGTCAAAAAACAATGCCATCTGGGCTTTGTGGTTGACCCCGATGTTGACAGGCTTGCCATTGTTGAAGAAGATGGGAGCATGTTTGGCGAGGAATACACTTTGGTGGCTGTTGCCGATTACATTCTGAAAAATAAACCCGGGAATACGGTGTCAAACCTTTCGTCAACACGTGCTTTGCGCGATGTGACCGAAAAAGCCGGTGGCGAATATTTTGCGTCGGCAGTTGGTGAAGTGAACGTGGTTGAAATGATGAAAAAAACCGGCGCTGTGATTGGTGGAGAAGGCAATGGCGGGGTAATTTATCCTGAAATTCATTATGGCCGTGATGCCCTGGTTGGCATTGCGCTGTTTTTAACATACCTGGCAAAATCCGGCAAAAAGTGTTCTGCACTTCGTTTTCAGTATCCGGTTTATTTTATCTCAAAAAACAAAATTGAGCTTTCGCCTGAAATGGATGTTGACCAGATTCTCGAGGTCATTCAGGAGAAATATCAAAAACAACCCATTAATAATGTCGACGGGGTTAAAATTGAGTTCGACAAACAATGGGTGCACCTGCGCAAATCGAACACAGAGCCGATAATCAGGATTTATTCCGAAAGCGATTCGGAGACCAAAGCCGATCACCTGGCCCAAAAAATAATCGACGATATCCGTGAAATTGTAAAAACGCAGCTTTAGATTTTACATTTTTCACCAAATCGTCAGGTTTGTTGATCAAAATTGCCTCAGTGTGAATAACTTTGGTACCTGGTTTTCGAATAAAATTAATTAATCGCCTATTTTTATGCGAAATTTAAAACTTGTTTTATGGTGAAACGTAAAAAGAAAAGAAGGCCGATAAAATATAAACCTGTTGTGTTCATGCTCACCAGCAGGCAAAAAAAATCGCTCGAAATTCATTGCCAGGAAAGAAACCTGACAATGATTAAACTGATTAAAAAATCGATCCAGGATTTTTTAACATTACAAACGCAGGATCATGTCGAGTACCAGGTTTCACCAAACCAGCTCGATCTTTTCGAAAATCAAACCGTGGAATATCTCAAAAAACAGCATAAAAAAGCAAAAAAAACAGGCTAATCAGGTGGTTATTATTTACGGATGGAGTTTTCGAAAGGAAGCCTGTTGATGATTGAACGTCCTAAAGTTACTTCGTCGGCATATTCCAGTTCATCGCCAACAGCCACTCCACGCGCAATCGCCGAAACTGAGATATCATATTCTTTCAGTTGCCGGAAAATATAAAAATTTGTCGTGTCGCCTTCGATGGTTGCCGACAAGGCAAGAATAACCTCATTTACTACCCCTGATTTTATCCGTCCGACCAGTTGTTTAATCGTAATATCGTTTGGCCCGACACCATCCATGGGCGAAATTATCCCACCCAAAACATGGTACAACCCATTAAACTGTGAAGTATTTTCGATAGCCATCACATCACGAATATCTTCTACAACACATATTAACGTCGGATCACGGCGTGGATTGGCGCAGATATTACAAATATCGGTATCAGAAATATTATGACACACTTTACAAAAAATCACCTCATCTTTCATTTTCAATAAACCATTAGCGAGTAGTTCGACCTCGCTTTTTTCTTCTTTAAGGAGATGTAAAGCCAGCCTGAGTGCCGTTTTACGCCCGATTCCGGGAAGTTTTGAGAATTCGTTAACAACATTCTCTACAAGTTTCGACGAAAAATTATTCAAGTTTTCTGTTTTTAGCAATTCGTGATTTATGCTGCAAAATTAATGTAATTCAGCCTTCTGATAAATAAAGTAATCGATTTCGCGTTGAATGCTCTGATCAAAACTTTTAATAATGACGTTCGTTAAACAAACCTTACTTACGCTGTTTCTTGCCACGACCGTGATTTCGATGGCACAAAATGCCGGTTCAATCAACCAAACCGATGATCAGGGACGTAAACAAGGATTTTGGAAAAAGACTGATAACAATGGTTTGGTAAAATATGAAGGTCAGTTCAGGGATGATATTCCTTACGGCGAATTCCGTTATTTTTATGAAAACGGAAAAGTAAAGGCTGTCTCTGATATTTTCGATTCCGGAAAATCATCATACACCAAAACCTACCACCCCAACGAAAAACTGATGAGTAGCGGTAAATACAGCGACAAAGCCAAAGACAGCACCTGGAAATTTTACGATGAAGCCGGAAATCTGCTCACTGAGGAATATTATGAATTGAACAGCAAAGAAGGTGAATGGAAAATGTATCACCGTGAAGGAGGAATTTCGGAAATTTTGCATTATCAAAATGATGTTTTAAGTGGAACATGGGTTCAATATTTCACCGACGGTACTCTGAAACTCGAAGCCTACCATGTTGATGGTGCCCTGCACGGACCTGCTACGTATTTTTACAACACCGGTGTTATCAAGGCCAAAGGCAGTTATGTAAAAGGTTTTAAAGATGGGAAATGGGAATTTTTTACCCGTGAATCCCAGTTACAAAAAACCGAAACCTATCTAAATGGCGAGCTTTTAACTACCGAGATTTTCATAGAAACACCACCAGAAGAACAGGAATAAGATTTACCAAAGTGCTACCAGTTCTCCGAGTCCTGATATTACCCGGCATCCGGTTTTTTCGAGACGTTCGCGCGACTGATGGCCATCAGCAACCAAAACACAGGCAATTCCGGCTTCCTGTGCCACTTCAAAATCATGGATGGTATCACCAAACATTAAAATCTGGTCAGGAGGCAAATTAATTTCTTCGACCAGTAGTTTGGCTGTTTCAGTTTTTGTGGCCGCGTAATGGTTGTTTAGGCCAACGATTTTTTCGAAATAATGCTCAATATTTCTGATGGCAATGGTCTCTTCCAGGAAATCCTGCTCCATCGCCGAAAGGATAAACTGCCTTGTTTGCCGGCTTCTGAAAAATTCTAAAACAGAAAGCACACACGAATACAAGCCCGATTTGGGAACATGCTCACGATAATTGCCGATAAATTCCATCGCCACAGTTTTCCATTCGTGGGTATCAAAACAGACACCGGCAGCAGCGTAATAATCTTTGACCGGGAACGTAAAAATCGACTTGTAAGTTCTGGCATCCAGAATCGGATAGTTTCTTTTCAGGAGTAATTGGTTCATCGCCAAAATACTCACCTCCACATCGTCGAGTAAAGTTCCGTTCCAATCAAAAATGACTGCTTCGATGTTTTCAAAATCTGTTTTATTAAGCATAAATATTTTTTTGAACCTGTATTTAAATGTTTCAACCAGAACGGCAAAAATAATCTGATCCCATTACCTGTGAAAAAAAAGATTATCAGTTCGAACCGCAATGTCGCTTAGTTAACGCTGTCAGTGTCTTTGACCGCTGACAGCCGGCATGGAACGTGGTATTGGATGGAATCGCTTATAATAGCGCTTGTTATGGTGCAGAATAGCACGCTCCAACCAGTGGTTGACAGGGGCAACCACGGTGTGAATTGACGGCAGTTTGCTGAGAAATTACCCCGGAGGGTTAAAAGGTAAAAACTATTTTGATGTTGTATCTTCTAAAACCAAAATCAAATTGGTATTGTATTTAGGTGTCATTCCAGTGTAATTGCATCTTAATTTTTTCCCTTTGTTGGAAAGTAAAAAAGATCGTCTTTTCCTTTCATGAAAAGTAATTTTTCGGTGTAGTTGACATTTTTCAGGCGATATTTCAGACGAATGATTCGAATACCAGAATTACTATTACTTGCTGACTAATTTGTTTACATTTGAAACGATTTGTTCCTAACATTTTTAATTCAAATTAAGATTCCATAAATTTATGAGTCATTTTTCGGTAAATGTAAATTACAAAAGTGGTAAACCAGCCAGCGATGTAGGCGTAATGGTTGATTATGGCTGGCTTGGAGGCACTGATGAAAAAAGGACCCATTCGGATGGGTGGGTGGAATTTCATAACAGGGAGGATAAATCCGGGACCATCTGGGTTCATGGCCATAAAATGGGCAACCACAGTCTTTCAGACGGGAAAAAGTATTCGTTCACCATTTAAAACAACCTGGCCCTATTTCCCGGCACTAATAAATTAACAGTAAAATCAAAATTATTTTAAGCGAAAAGATCTTCAATAATGGAAAAAAGAAGATAAACTTTTGAAAGAAATATTTTAACAAAATGTGCAGTTTACACCGGTTTTCTTCATGGGCAAAATTATGGCCTAATACGTTTAAGGTTAATTGTATAAGAAAATAAGGTTTAAAGGCAATGTGCAATTATCATTCATTTTTGTAAGGCGAAATATTACAACAAATTAAGACGATTCCTGAGTAAATAATTGATAATTCATGATTTAATAATTCGATGAAAGTTAAATATTTGTTAAAATAAATTTGCAATTGAATGAAATTTGTTTTTCATTTGTAGCAATAATTAATCTTAAAAGCTTATGAAAACATTTATTCAGAAATTTTACTTTAGTTCATATCCTAAAAAAGGTGGTGTATTATTTGATTTTATTAATAGTTCAAAAATCCTAATTCACTCTAAATCAATTAGCAAAGTGTTTTTCTTAATTAAATTTTCTTAATAATTTTTTGTAACCGGTTAAAACAAACACCCTATCCATGAAAATTCTATTTGCCGTATTACTTTTCTGCTGTATCAGCCTTGGAGGTTACTATTATTACAATCATGAATATGTCGAAACATTAATGCTTTCGGATATCATAACTGATACTAAAGATGATTGGACAAAAATAGCTGTTGGCTTACTTGATTTTGATACCGGGTTAACAAGACATGATTTGAGCCAATTGTATTCCAAAAAAGACTATTGGTTAAAACGTATTAATGAAGTTGATAACATTATTGATCCAAACATACAGGCTAAAGAAAGTGAAAAATTATTGGCTGAGATGATGGATGACCAAGCAATAAAAAAAATCATTAAAGGCAGTTTTACACAAACATCAGAATTTATTAAAGAAATATTAAGATAAAAAAATGAAGAAAAAAATTGTGTTATTATTTTGTAGCTTATGTTTTTTAGCCTTGTTTCTTAACAGTTGCAGTACTAAAACTGGAGATCCTTTTGATCAGGCGGGATTTAATCCATTGGATCAAAACCTGAATAAAATAGTTGAAGCATACTTTGATGCTAGCCAACCACAAGCTGGAAATCCACCAGCAGGTGACCCAAAAGTTTATATCGACTTTTCGAATGGCTTGATTCAGGCCTACAAAGATGATAATGACAATTCTGCAATGCTGGAAAAGATTACTCAAAAACTCACAGGCTCTGAGATTAAATGGTTTGGAATGGGTAAAGGTGAAATTTATCCTCTTGATTACACCACAACTGAAATATTCAATAAAGTTACAGATCCTAAATCTTACTCAACAGAAATAATGTCACCTATCGAAGGTGCAATAAAAGAGATTACTTCAGCCAACAGCGATGCTCTATTGGTGACTGATTTTGAGGAATATACAATTGATGGAAAAGAGCAATTTGAAAATTTCGCAAAAGGATATTCTATAAACTGGTTATCGAAAGGAAATTCCATTGATGTCCTGATTACTAATTATAATGAGAAAACTAAAGATGGTCGACAAGTTTTGAAACACCTTTATTTTATAGTCTTTAATTATGGTAAAGAAAGAAAATTACTGAGCGAGATTAATTATGCACTTCAAGGTAGGGGTTATAAATACAGTACCTTCTCTCTTTCAACTGATTTTTATATTTTAAGTAATGAGTATGGATCAGAAAAAAAAGGTGGTAATTATTACGACAGCGAAGGCAATGACAATCTCTGTGTTTTGGATGCAAACCAATATGTAAATGGATTGAAAAGATACCACAAAAATTTTGAGTTTTATGCGTTTCAGCAACCATGGGAGGCCATTTTCAAAGATTCAAAATCGTTTATGGAGCCTGGAGTGCCTGCCCCTTTTACTGATTTTTTCAGAAAGTTGTATTTGGATGCGAGCAGGGATGATGTTTTTCAGCTTAATGGATTAGAAGTTAAGGTCTCAGATGTTACCGATGATTTTCTGTTTTTTGCTAAAACACAGGAAGCAAAAAATCATAAGCCAATTTTGGCAAAAGATTCAAATGGGAATTCGGTTTTTGCAGAAACGGAGAAAGATCCAATTGCACTATACTGTTACGATACAGATGGTAAATTATTGGATGCGTGGACCTATAAGCCTATAGCAACAACTCCTTTAAACGAGGTTTTTGAGTTGAATTCAGTGTTGTACAATAATGGCTATAAAGATTCTAAAAATAAAATAGAGATAGGAACTAAGTACAACAGCAATTTTGACGGATCTCAAATAACAAATCCAGGTGGACTTCTTCGGGTTGATATCGTAATCTCTGATTGCAATCCAAACTTTAATAAACTTAGCGAACTCTTTAGCTGGGAATCAACAACAATTAAAGGTAAAACGAATGAAGCACTTTCTGAAGCAATCAGGAATACGCTTGACAAAGTTAATCCTAAAGGAAAAGTGATATATAGTTACTTTATCAAAACGGCAGATCAATAAAATATAATAAATTAAATATAAATAAATACAAGTCTAAAAATTTACAAAATGAACGATCAATCTATTTCGGCCTACATCATGGCAATTGTAATTGCTCTAGTATTTCTGCTTATTGCAGCAGTTATTTCAAACTCTATTCAATTTGAAGGAGGTAGTCATCCAAAAGATCCAGGCAGACGTAAAATGTGGTTTTGGGTTTTTGCGGTGTTATGTCCTATCGTTATTTTCTTAATAGGATTCCTTGTTGTCAGACCTGGCATTAAAGTGCCAAGTACACGAGAAAATTACACAACAGCACTTAGCATCGGCACAGGTGTTGCATTTGTATTATATATTGTATTAGGTTTCTTTCTTAGTAAGGTTTTTAAAAATGGCAAACTAGGAAATTGGTTTTAGACCTTGGTGATTTTTTATTTTAATATAATACACAAATTATGAGTGATAAACTATTTATAATAGCCATTGGTGGTACTGGTATGCGTTGCCTTGAGTCCTTCACCCACCTTTGTGGTATCGGTATGTTTGATAACCATGAAATTGAAGTTCTTACCTTGGACACAGATCAAACAAATGGGAATAAAGCAAAAGTTGAAGAATTAATTCGATTATATAATCGAATTAAGACTTATGGGACAATTGAAGGTGGCACTCCAAACACCAACACTTTCTTTTCTGCCAAACTAAACTTGCATAGATATTGGACTAATTATTCTGGTGCAGGAAGAGAAAATTATAAAAATCTGTCGCAAATTACTAAAGGTACTCCAGAGCAGCAAATAAACAACAAGCTAATCTCTGATTTATTCTTGGATACAAATTCTGTTCAGGAATTCAATCTAGCACATGGTTACCGAGCGCAAACCCATCTAGGATCCATGCTCATGTATCATGGAATAATTGAGGCTGCTCGGAATATTGTAAAGGGAGCAAACGTCCAACCTGAAGAAAAAGAGTTGGAAGTTTTTATCGCTAAATTGATTCAAGCGGGGGGGAATGCCAGAATTTTTATTTTGGGGTCAGTGTTTGGTGGAACAGGTGCTTCAGCTATTCCTGTTATTCCAAAAGCGCTGCAAGATTTTGTTAAAATTAGGTCAGGTAATAAGGAGGACATTGATTTTACAAAAGCAAAATTTGGTGCAACTTTATTAACTGAGTATTTTTCATTTAAAAAGCCAGATAACAAGCAAACTTCATCAAAGCATGACAGTGTAATTGCTGATTCATCTTTCTTTCCCATAAATAGTCAGGCTGCCCTACAGTTTTATCAGGGAGATCCAACTGTAAAAAGATTTTATAAAACACTATATCATATTGGCTGGCCAATCACTAGTAAAAAAATCGATGACGGTGAAAAGGAAAAGGTAGATACTGGTGGTGCAAATCAAAAAAATCCCTGTCACATTACAGAGCTTTTATGTGCATGTGCTGCATATGATTTTTTTACTCGTAAAAAAGGAATGGAAAATTCAACCGCTGATGCTGATTATCTGTACAAAGCTGTTGAATTTAAAGACAATTCTTTTAACTTTTCGTTCGATGATTTTGTAGGCTCAGGAAATAAAGCAGGGGAAACTTTTGCTAATAGGTTGGGTGCATTTTTCTCTTTGGCGCATATAGCATTAACCACAAATGGAGCATCTACAGGTGATTCTGGAATAAGAGGCTTTATAACAAGACTTGATGGCCAGAATTTGAAACAATATAATGGAATCACCGATTATAATCGCAAAATCGAAATGTGCGCTATTTTAAAACGAAATGTAATAAAATAACGCACACTCACAGTGTTTTATGATTAATCAGAGGCTAATCCAAAGGTATCCTTATGTTGATATGGATGCCATTATAACCTGTACCAC
>CAJATL010000419.1 GCA_903944895.1 uncultured Bacteroidota bacterium | reverse complement strand
TTGCCCAACAAGCGATCCTTGTCGGTTGAAGGTCGTAAACGACCTCACATAAAAAGCCCTTCGTCTCATTTTTCCCAGGGCTGAAGCCCTGGGCTATTGATTCTTTTCCAAACCAAACAATGTTATTATTTCTTAACTTGATGGCAATGGGCAACATCCCCGGGGATAAACCTATCCGGATTTCGCAGTCTGATGGACTGCAACATTCCAGCTAGAAAATTCTCAGGAACCGGCACTAATATTTTTTTATGTCTTTTTCATATCGAAGTATTGCGACAGAATTTTTTACGGGAGGTCAGGAAGTCTGAAATTCTGGTATTTACTCTGCTCAATCATTAATTTCAATAACTCTTTTAACAACCAAAAAAACACTTTATCGGTGGCTTTAGGGATTTCGGCGCATGGAATTTTCATATTTACAAATCTTTATATTTTTACCCCCTCATTAAAAACAATTTTATGCAGGTACTTAAATTTGGAGGGTCATCGGTTCAGAATAGCGCAAATATTCGCAAAGTCATTGATATTGTTCGTGATGCGTTAAAAAAAGACCGATGTATTGTTGTCGTTTCTGCCATGGGTGGAATCACCGATTTGCTGATTGAAGCCGGGAAACTCGCTGCCGGCCAGGATGAAAGTTATGCTGATAAACTTAAAATGATCGAAGCGCGCCATCTGACCGTAGTAAAAGAATTGATTCCGGACGAAAGTCAGCATGAGTTGTTGAATCTGGTAAAAAATGATTTCATCGAACTCGAAAGCATCTGCAAAGCTGTGTTTTTGCTGAGAGAACTCTCTTCCAGAACCCTTGACAGCATTGTAAGTCATGGCGAATTCCTCTCCTCCGGGATCATTGCTGCTGCAATGGTAAAAAATCAGATTCCCGCAGTTTGGATGGATTCCCGAAAATTAATCCGGACAAATTCAGCTTTTGGAATGGCTATCCCCGATATGACCGTCACAACTAATCTTGTCAATAATTTTCTTAACGAAAATCCGGCTTCACTATATGTTGCTCCCGGATTTGTGGCCTCCGATACCAACGGTGTTACCACAACCCTTGGCAGGGGAGGATCCGACTACTCGGCTTCTGTTTTTACTGCTGCTGCCGGTGCCGCGGTTCTCGAAATCTGGACGGATGTAAGCGGCATTATGACGGCTGACCCCAGGATTGTTCATCATGCCAGAGCAATCCATTACATTTCATTTAGAGAGGCGATGGAACTTTCGCATTTTGGTGCAAAAGTTATTTATCCTCCAACACTTCAGCCACTCATGAGCCGGAATATTCCGGTGTGGATAAAAAACACCTTTGCTCCCGGCGATTACGGGACACTTATCGAAAGCAATGTTTCGGAAAATAAAAATATTGTCAGAGGGATATCGAGCATGAACAAGATAGCCTTTCTGAGCCTGGAAGGCAGCGGCATGGTTGGAATTCCCGGATTTTCACGCAGGCTTTTTGGGGTATTGGCCGATAAACTGATCAATGTAATCCTGATTACCCAAAGTTCGTCGGAACATTCGATTTGTGTTGCTGTTGACGAAGGCCTCGCGCTAAAAGCTAAAAATGTTGTCGATAAAGAATTTGCTGCCGAAATCACCGCCAATATTGTTGAGCCAATTCAAATCGAAACCGGGCTGTCGATTGTTGCGCTGGTTGGCGACAACATGAAAAATCATCCCGGTATCAGTGGCAAAATGTTTGGAGCGATGGGACGTAACAGCGTAAATATCCGCGCCATTGCCCAGGGATCGTCCGAAAAAAATATCTCAGCGGTAATAAGCACGGCTGATGTTTCCAAAGCAATTAACGTCCTGCACGAAGAGTTTTTCGAAACTTCATACAAACAGGTCAACTTATTTATTGCAGGTGTTGGAAATGTTGGAAGCCGGCTTATCGGACAGTTGAAAAATCAGCAGCAGTTCCTTCAGGAACGGTTCCGGTTGCAGCTCAGGGTGATTGGCATTGCCAATAGCCGCAAAATGGTATTTGATGAACATGGAATAAATCTGGATCATTGGAGTGAACTCCTCCGGGCAGGTGGCGAAATGAAACTCGATGCATTTGCGGATTATATAATTTCAAGGAATCTGCGCAATTCCGTTTTTGTTGATATTACGTCAAGTGCAGCGGTGGCAACGCTTTACGAATTATTATTGCGAAAAAGCGTTTCGGTTGTTGCCTGCAATAAAATAGCCACCTCATCGGCTTTCGCAAATTATCAGAATATCAAAAACCTCGCGCAGGAGTTTAATGCTTCATATCTTTTCGAAACGAATGTTGGGGCAAGCCTTCCCATCATCGGCACTTTAAACGACCTGGTGCGCAGTGGTGACAAGGTTAGGAAAATTGAAGCCGTACTTTCGGGGACACTGAATTTTGTTTTTAATAATTACAACGGAACAATTCCGTTTGCACAGGTTGTAAAGCAGGCACAGGATGAGGGCTATGCCGAACCAGACCCCAGGATTGACCTTTGCGGAACAGATGTGATGAGGAAAATACTCATCCTTGCGAGGGAAGCTGGCATCAAAATGGACATGGAAGAAATCGTCAGCCAGTCATTCCTGCCCGAATCCTGTCTTGCCGGCGACGTACCTGAATTTTACCGAGAGCTTGCAAAAAATGAAGCGCACTTTAAAAAGCTTTATGATGAAGCCGCCAACCGGGGTTGCAAACTGAAATTTGTTGCAAGCCTCGAAAACGGAAAGGCATCCGTTGGGTTGCAACAAATCGGGAAAGATCACGACTTGTATCATCTTTACGGCAAGGATAATGTTGTGCTTTTCTTTACGGATCGTTATGTTGACCAACCCTTGGTTATTAAAGGCGCCGGGGCCGGGGCGGAAGTTACAGCTTCAGGAATTTTTGCCGATATTATGAGGGCTGTGAGGGTGTAAAAAGTATTTCTATTGTGAACTATGTGCCTATTGTGGTTTTCTTACAATTTTGGTTAGGTAGATGTAAATAAATTGATTTTTAATTTCAGTAACATCATTTTTAAATCTTTCTACAATCATCTGAAACGGAGGCCCAAAATTATCCGACCAAATAATATTCATCATTTCACCAGTTTTCCGATTTTTTTTCGACCTGTTCCTGGGTTTTGACCTTACCGGCAAGATAATCCATGTTAGACTTTTCTGCCCTGGCAATGAGTTGTTTTTTGGTTTCTGACGCTTTTTTTGTAACAGCTTTTTGCTTTGCAATGTAGCCGCTGATAGCTTTTTCTTCAGCAACAGTCAATGGGACTCCGCCACCGATAAAGTCAACGTCCAATTCAATTTTTCTTGTTTTCAAAGTAAGGATTTTGAAATTGCCCACAGAAACAATTGCTGGCTCTTCATTTCGAGGGATGGGAGGAGGATAGTTTTAAGTGCAAAATAAAATTACTTCGCCAAATCCTTCGCTTTTACCCTCACGATTTTTCCATTTCTCGAAATCACCAATTCTCCATCTTCTTTTTGTTTTGAAATGAGCAGGCGGCTGTAGGATAACTCAATGCCTTTGAGAATCTTAGTACGTAATTCTTTAATATTATCTTTTGTCATGTTTTACGATTTGATTGTAAATAAATTGATTTTTAATTTCAGTAACATCATTTTTAAATCCTTCGGCAATCACCTGAAACGGAGGCTCGGAATTATCAATAATCAACCAGTAATCACTGATTGGTACATACAATTTTGAAAGATTGCTGATGCCAGCCCAATACCTGCGATTAATAACATTTTCAGGAATATCATGACCGCCTGAATTAACGCGGGTTTTTACACGTTCGATGGCAAGCTCAGGCGAATTAAGCCAAAAAAAAACCAGTGTCACGAAGTATCCTTTTAATTGCGCTTCCCGAATAAAAGGAGCATAAGATTTCGATGCTAAAGTCGTCTCAAAGGCAAAATCAACATTATGTTTTATTAAATCCTTTATGCGGGTTAACATTATCCTGCCAGCTTCAATGGCCACTTTATCAGGCTGAAAAGGTGAAAGTCCTTTGGCAATTTCATCGGCATTTACAAACTCTTTACAATTAAGCATATCAGGCAAAACGGAGTATGAAGCAGTAGTTTTGCCTGCCCCGTTACAACCTGATATTACATAAAGATTTGCCATCTGATATTTTTTTCAAAGATAGTTTAATTTGAAAAACGGTTTGAGTTTTGAAATTTCATTTTCAAAAAACATCCAGTTAGTTGCCACTGGCCTTCCTTTCTCCATCAGAGATTTAACCTGGTTTTTGAAAATATCACACTCCATCGTTTTAAAATCAATTCGTGGCTTTGGAAATCTCAGGAAGCTGGTTTTTGGTAATTCAAAAGCAGGATTTGAAGTCATTTATTTGCAGAAATCATTGCTGGTTTTTCATTTCAAGGGATGGGAGGAGGATGGTTTTAAGTGCAAAATAAAATTACTTCGCCAAATCCTTCGCTTTAACCCTTACGATTTTTCCATTTCCCAAAATCACCAATTCTCCATCTTCTTTTTGTTTTGAAATGAGCAGGCGGCTGTAGGATAACTCAATGCCTTTGAGAATCTTAGTACGTAATTCCTTGATATTTTCTTTTGTCATTGTTTTACGATTTGATTGTAAATAAATTGATTTTTAATTTCAGTAACATCATTTTTAAATCCTTCGGCAATCACCTGAAATGGAGGCCCGGAATTATCCGACCAAATAATATTCATCATTTCACCAGTTTTCCGATTCCTTTTCGAGCTGTTCCTGGGTTTTGACCTTACCGGCAAGATAATCCTTGTTCGATCTTTCTGCCCTGGCGATGAGTTGTTTTTTGGTTTCTGACGCTTTTTTTGTAACCGCTTTACGCTTCGCAAAGTAGTCGCTGATAGCTTTTTCTTCAGCAACAGTCAAAGGGCCTTCGCCGCCGATAAAGTCAACATCTGATTCAATTTTTCTTGTTTTCATAATAAGGATAATGAAATTGCCAGCAGAAACTGTTGCTGGTTACTCATTTCCCTGTAAAGGTGGGAAATGCTTTCCGGTACGATTTTCAGTTTTTAACTTTGTGCGCAAAAGCTTTTTTTGTTGTTTTTAACAACCTTCTTTTTTGCTTGTCAATTTTAATAAAATCGCTTATCAGTTTATTTTCCTCTTTTGTAAGCGGTTTAGGATCAACAAAGAAGTCAACATCTAAAGGTTCTCTAATAAGTCCCATAGTATCTATTTATTAAAGTATTTATCAATTAATCGTAATGCAGCATCTGTGTTAATTACCATCAGATGACCACCAACATTAATAGCACCCAACATTTTTTCGTAGTGTTTTATTAATTGGGTTTTTGCCGTAAACGAAACGTACCCTTCAAAGCCACGATGAAAAGATATCTTGCATGCAAAAGCTACTAAATTCCCGGGAACACCCAAATAAACTTTATTTCTTCCCAAATTAAATGGTGCACTTTCGATCAGGTGCATGTAAACATGATCCTTCCGCTCTGTCAGGCTTGTCAATCCCTGGATTATGGTAGGATTCCCCGAAATAATCAATTTGTAAACGTCACGGTCAGGAAGCCGGTATTCAGCCTTCCAGTCGAAAAGCCACCCATCCTTTTTTGTGATAATCTTTAAATCGGCACTTTCAATTAGTAACACATCGGTTGCAAAACTGTCGCCAGTAACCACATTTTCGATGGAGTTCGACAGCACGTCAACAATGAAATCAAGCCCGGTTTCTCTGATTTTTTTCATTGTGCTAAGGTAGTAAAATTACTGGAGCGCCTTTAAAAAAGGTTGCGAAAATTCTACCGAATCACCCTCCCTCATTAAAAATCTCATACACCATCATTTTAAAAACAAATTGGTGGCTTCGGAAATCTCAGGAAGCTGTTTTTTGTTGAGCTTACTCCATAAATGCTTCATCACCTTTTAAATGGTTTCCATTTTTTACACCGAACTTAACTTAACCTGTTTTTAGCCCAACACAAAATTGCAATGAATTTCCTGTTAACCGGAAATACACGGCCAGGTAAAAAGCCCCCATCCATCGGGTATTTTGGCGATGCTTATTTCCCGGTAAAAAAGACGCTGCGTCTCTGTAAAAAAAGACGCTGCGTCTCTGTATAGAAAGACGCTGCATCTTTTTTAAAAAGACGGAGCGTCTCCGAAAAAAAGACGGAGCGTCTTTTTGAAAACCAATAAAGGGGGTAGGAAAATCTTGGGGAGTGGTTTTTTGGCAAACCTAAAGCAGCAATAACAAGGCTTTACCCAAAATTGGCTTTGATTAAAAGCAGTTAAATCCAACCATAATAACTATTCAAAGCCTCAGCTAATAAACTACCAGCAGCCCCAATGCCAATATTCCAAATATTTTGAGCTGCTTTTGACACCATATTGCCAATCCACTTACTAACACCATCGCCAAATTTTTTCTTTTCCATATCTGGATTGTCTGACTTTATTATCTCCCCTAATTCTTTAATATCTTTATTTTCAACACCATGCTTTAAAAGCAAGTTTTCAAGGGCATCAAAATCACCTTGCTTTATTTTAGTTTTAGTTATCGTAATGCTATTATTATCACCTATATTTAAGATAGCATTATCGCCAAATGTAGCTGAGTTTAAAATTGATTTTGCTTCTTTTTTATTTTCCTCCAATGATGTTGTATCATTTCTCATTCGTTTTGTTACAACTCCAGTCCTAATCTTCTCAATAAGGTTATTAAAGATGGGGTACTGTTGAGTGAAATAACCTCTGACAATATAACAATTTCCATCTCTGGGGAAGCTTTTAAAAAGCTTGTAGTTTGGATTTGAATCATCAAAATATTGATCAAGTAAATCTTCGGTTTCAACTCGCCATAATTGATACTTACTTATTAATAGTGATGGATCAAATTTTCTATACTTCATGTTAAACATAGTAGCTTGAATGCTGTCAGCTAAAGTATTGAGTTCATCAAATGAATATGCCATAATTTTAATATTTAATTTATCACAAAAGTAGTTTGATGTGACATAATTGATTAGCAATAATGACACATTTCTATGTAACTATTACATGAAGTATGGAGAACAATGGTAAACAATTTAAAGATTCTTACACACAGTGCCATTATCATTTGATATTAAAAAAGCATCAATCTCAAAGCATGCAATGTTTTAAGTAAATCAATTTGATAAAAAGCTGTCGGTTTATAATGCCAATCTTTTTTGAGGCGACTTTTGTAATTAATTGTCGCTCAAACATCGAACCGAACAACCTTGCACTCTATATTCATGGTCACGTCCAATCCATTCGTATTCATTATAAATATAACGTTTCCAAGCTACATCTCCATCCTCACTTGAAGTCCACCAATCTCCAGAATATCCAACCAACCCGAACGTACCATTAGGATATCCATACCCTCCTGGAAGACCTGTAAAACCACTGCTATTTGTAGCACCAGTGTTTGGTGGTATCCAATGAAGCGTTCCGGTCTCTTTCATTTTTCCACCAGCTACACTTCCACCACCAAGATAGGTTACTAATACTGTCCATTCATCATCTGTTGGTAAATGCCATCCTGAAGGGCAGATACCCTGTGCTCCAGGAGTTGTAGAATATTGCATCATCTCATTCCACTGATAAAGACCTCCATATATTGAACAGTTTGATGATAGGTTCGAATTACAGTACTTTTCAATTGTACCATTATTTGTTTGATTACTGCTTCCATTAATTCTTACACCAATATTCAGATTTTCTTTAAACCAGCATTGTGTTCCTATTAAAATGGTGCTGTAATTCTGTCCACTGTAATTAACCAAATCACCGCATGTAAATGGTTGTGAAAGTGATGTAAAATTCACTTGATTCCCATAAGCCGGGCCGGCTGCATTAGTAGCATAGCCCCTCACATAATATGTGGTAGTTGGCGATAAACCGGTTAGATTACTGGTAAAAATACCTGTTCCCGTTCCATCGCTGGTGTGGCTATTTGCAATTGTAGGATTTTGGGAAGTACTCCAACAAACTCCACGAGCGGTAACTGCTGTTGTCCCTTGTGCGGTTACATTTCCACCACCGGTTGCAGTGGTGGTCAGCGATTCCGCATGAAAAAACAACCGAAGATAACCCCTTGCAAATGATACAGATAAAATTTGTTGCAATAAATATTTTTCGCACTAATTTTGGCAATGGTTGGCAACAGATAGGATGCTAAAGAAATAACATTGTAA
>CAJATL010000418.1 GCA_903944895.1 uncultured Bacteroidota bacterium | reverse complement strand
TGTTTATCTTTAGGGAGAATCTCTTTAAGGTACAAATAGTAAAGTCTATGCCTTTCCAGTGATCCACATTTAGGACATCTTGCGTTTTTTCTGGGTTTTACACCAAATGGTAAAAATATGTTTGCTTTCCAACCGCAGAAAGGACATTCGATTTTTTTCTTTGATAACAAAGGATAAATATAAATATAATATAGGTCACTCATTTTCCTTACATATTTTGAGTAATTCCACAATAAACTCCTTTAAATATTTAGTTTTATAAATTTACCGATAAAGGCAGGTTTCGAATTGCACCTAACAATTGCTTGTTTGTATGACAAAATCTTCTTTATCCTTCCGAATGGGCAGGTTATGTATGATAAGTGTCATATTAATTTTTTAGCAAAGCTAAGGATAATATGATTGGGGTTGGGGGATGTGAGGGAATTTATTCCCATGTTGCGATTTCATTCTTTAAAGCCCTTGCACTTTTTACGCGATTGTGCTCAACATCTTTTAATGCCTTGTCGATGCGCTGTTCGTATTGTTCAAGGGTCATTGGTTTTATCTCCTGCTCAAATTCTTTTTCGCGCTCCTGCTTCAGCAATGCTTCAAATTTATCGAGGATGCTGTTGTTGGCATATTTTAAAAAATCCTGAATAAAATCTAATTTTCGTGTTTGTATGTCCATATTCTATTTGCCTTTATTTTTTAGATTCGTCAGATAGTTTTTTATTTCAGCAAAGCTAAGGATAATTTGCTTGAAGTTGGGGATGTTGGTACCGTTTGTAAGGATTAAAGATGGCCGTTTTGTTCATTTCTAAAACTTCTCATCGTATTTGGTCCATAGGAAATCGCCGAGCCACCAGGCTTTTTTAAGGACTTTGTCGCCCCAGGTGTTGGTGTAATTGGTGAGATAACTGATGGTTGCAGCAGGTTTCTTGGCATTGTAAAGGTTCATGGCTTCCTGCTCGATGGTTTTCTGGTTGTCGAAAAGTTCTTTTTGCCATGGATTCCACACGGCATCAACATCGTGGCGCATGTCGCCCCAGCGCTGGGCTGTTAATGTTCCCAAACGGTTGAAAACCCACCAGGCCGATTTGTCGGAGAAACCAGTCAGTCGTCCGTCGGTTTTGTAAGGTTCCGGAAGATCGGTAACGCTGCAATAAACCGGGATATAAATGGAGGTTGCCACGTTGTCCATGGCCAGCCAGACTACGCCACCAATTTCGTTGGGCAGCCAGTTTCGGCTCTGGATAATAGTGGCGTACATGGTGTACCAGCGGGCAATGGTGCGTTCGCCAAGCCAGCCCCATCCGCCATTGGTTTTGAAAAGTTTATTTGCATCGTAAGGTTGATGCGGGTTGGCAAGCGGTGAAATGATGGTTTTGCCGTCTTCGCCGGTCACGGTTTGGTCTTTAGTCATGTCAAAATCGGTGCCTTCGTAGTAATCTTTAAAAATCATGACCAACTGGCTAAGCGTAACTTTTTTATCGGGTTTAACCGAGAAAGGATAGTTTTCCTGGTTGGGATCGAATTTGAGGGATGGGGCCACCAGGTCGAAAACGCGCCATTCGCGGCGGCGCGAGGCAAATGATGTACGCGATTCGGGAGCATAAGCGTAACACCACCTGAAAGGTTCCTGGTCCTTTTTCCACCAGCCGCTGTCGGCGGCCATTTTGTAGATATTTTCGCTAGCCATAAAAAATTCAGAATTATTCAGGTCAATTTCCTTGATGGTGCTTGCGTTGGCATTAACAGCTACATGATCGTCCGGCACACGTTGTGCGACCCAGATTGAGCCTTTGTTTCCTTTGCCCGGGCCAACAATCTCGAAGTGCCAGACTTCATTTTTATCTGAAATTGTCAAACATTCGCCTTCGTCGTTCCAGCCATATTCTTTGGTGAGTTCGCCGGCTAATTTAATGGCCTCACGGGCTGTGGTGCATCGTTGAACCATCAACTGGCACAAGCGCTGGCAGTCGATCAAACCATTATCGGATTGCAAAACAGGGCGGCCACCAAATGTTGATTCGCCAATCCCAAGTTGTTGGTCGTTCATGCATGGATACGCTGAATTGATAAAGCCAAAAGTAGTCTCAGCCTGTGGAATCTGTCCAACTTCGATGTTGGCGTAGCTTGGCATGGTGGTGGTGTCGCACGGAACACGCTTGTACATGGGCATGGTGGTACCTTTTTTAAAAGTCATCGCCGGCTGAATATTGATATTTGAACGGGTCCGGTGGCTGTCGTCGGTATGAGAAGTGATTACTGAGCCATCTGAAGTGGCCAGTTTTCCGCAGGTTATCGAGGTGCAACCATCAGGAAAGCCGCCTTCCCAATCGGGCTTATCCTGTGAAAATAATGGGATTATCATTCCTGAAAACAGAAAAAACACGACAGTTGTGAAGAATTGCTTTATCATAATCAAATTGTTTTTGAATTTTTGTGAAGGCAAATGTAAGTGTTTTTGAAGAGTGGGGATTTAAGAGACAATAATTCCTGCCAAATCAAAAAATTGCCAATCATAAATCTGATTTGGTAAAAGTTGAATGATCCAAAACAGGTTACCTTAACAAAAAACCTTAATTTTGCAGCATGATAAGGCTATTTCTGATTTTTACAGGTTTGGTACTTCTGACGCTAAACCCTCTATTGGCGCAGCAAATTGTAATCAATGAGCTTATGTCGTCCAACGAAACCACGCTGCAGGATGCCGATGGTGATTATTCGGACTGGATCGAATTGTACAATAGCAGCGAGTCAGCCATAAATCTGAAGAATTTCATGATTTCTGATGATACGCTTGTTCCGGCAAAGTGGAAGTTTCCGGAAATGACTTTTCATCCTAATACTTTTCTGGTAATTTTTGCCAGCGACAAAGACAGGCATGACACCACCGAGTTGCACACTAATTTTAAAATTAAAGATGAAGGTGAGCATCTGCTTTTAAGCGATTCTTCCGGTTTGAGAATCGATTTAATTGATCCGGTTAGTTTGCAGACTGATCGGTCTTTTGGGAGATTCCCGGATGGTGGGGTGGCATTGATGCTTCTTGATTCACCAACCCCGGGTGCCATCAACACAGCAAGCACAAATCTCGTTTTTTCGAACCCCGCCGGATTTTACACCCAACCGTTTAAAATTGCACTTACATCCTCAAATCCATTTGCCGCCATTTATTATACCCTCGACGGTAGCATCCCCGATACCTCCTCAT
>CAJATL010000417.1 GCA_903944895.1 uncultured Bacteroidota bacterium | reverse complement strand
TTACAATGTTATTTCTTTAGCATCCTATCTGTTGCCAACCATTGCCAAAATTAGTGCGAAAAATATTTATTGCAACAAATTTTATCTGTATCATTTGCAAGGGGTTATCTTCGGTTGTTTTTTCATGCGGAATCGCTGATGATTTCGGTGTATTGTTCAACCTCCCAGCCGATAATCACGCCTTTTTCCTGATCGATGGGTGCGACGAGGTAGTCTTCTTCAACATCAGGAATGGTATAGGGGAAAATATCCTCAAGCCTGTAAGTTTCCTTGATGTTTGCGATATCTGAAATATCAAAAACCACCAGGTCAATGTAACTGTCGGCATACAGGAAATTGCCTTTTATGGTGAGGTCAACGTTTCCTGGAATTTTAATGAAGGTAAGATTAACCGGGTTTGCGGGATCTGAATTATCAAAAACATGGATGCCTTCAAACTTTTCGTTCACAAACAAGTATTGGTCCTTGATGTAGATTTTTCCCATCGTTTCGATTGCGGAAGGTTCCAAAATGGCCACCGAAGTCCGGAGTTCGTCGTAGGACATATAAACCGGGACGTTGGCCATGTAGGTTTTTTCTTCGGTGAAAGTATCCTTGCACGACGAAAAAATTGCACTAAACCCGATGAGTGCAAGCAGAAATAGGTTGTGTGTAGTTTTCATATCTTTAGCTTTTTACCGGTTATTAAAATTTTATTCCCACGCTTAGCGCAATCCTGTTGAATTTTTCTGTTCGATCACTTTTGATGACATGGTTTGGATCGTCATCGTAATAACCGTTGTACTCCGAAGTAATTTTGACTTGCTGATAGCGATAACCAATCGAGAAAGTTATAGCAGTATTGGCCGAAATGTTTTTACTAAGCCCTGCCCCGATGCCCGCCAGAAATCCGCCATGATTTTCCTGGTTTTGCCCGTAATAGTAATTATAATCGCCCTGGTTGGTTTCGATCGAAAAAGCATAGCCTGCCTGCCCGTAGAGAAATGGCGATAATGTTCCGGGTAAAATCTTGTAATTGACTGATGCAAATACCGGCAACTTGGCTCCGTTAAACCATTCAACACCGGTTCCCACCCCAGCCGACAGCCTGAAAGGAAATTTGTAAGCAACGGCGGTTGTGATTCCTCCTGATTGATCGGATCCGCCAAACAGATGAATCTGTGGGAATATCTCAATTTTAGAGGACTCCTTTGAAACGTTGATTGTTTCTGGATTTTCTTCCCGCATGACTACTTTCTGAATTTCGTTTTCGGGGATGAAAAGTACATTGTTGCCCACGATTTCGATTTTAACGCCTTTGCCTGGCGTGCTTTCGATCACTTTGCCGCGCAAAACGCTTCCGTTATTAAGGTATAGGGCATCATACTCACTTTTTTGTGCAAACATCAAGGTTGGAAGGGCAAGAAGTAACATTAGAATTAGAAGAGAAGTAGTTTTCATCATTGAGGAAAATTTAAGATTTATAAAAAATAGATCGCTGGAAATTTTCAAAATCTGTGCCAGAAAATTGGTTTTTATATTTAAAAAACCAATAGTGACCAACAAAATTGTTTAGCTACGTGGAATATTTAATGCTTTTGTATCTATTTATAATACAATAATTTAACGCATGTAGCGAATGACAAAAATCTGAAGTTATTCAGGAAGGGTTGAAGAAACCGATTTGAGTTCTGCAATGTAGTTTTTTAGAAAATTGGCTATGGACGCCGTGTAATCAACAATCTTAACACGGGTGAGGATGTTGAAGCCATGTTGATCTACCAGGCTGCCGATGAAGGAATTGAGGAAGGATGTACTCACAGCGTTGATGCCGGAAAAAGAAATAACCACAGTGTAACCATCGGCCAACAAGTTGTTGACGACTGTGTAAACCGCTACACCATCGGCATTCGACAGCGCAGTGTGAGAAAAATCGGTTATTGTGATCTTATCTGTTTTCATAGTAGTAAAAGGCTGCAAAATTAATTAAAACAGGTCAAGTTCCTCACCATATTCCTCTTTTTCTGGCAAATGGTGAGTATTCAGAGTAATAACGACTAAAGTACCCGGAAAGTTTAAACCCATTAACTGACTGGTAGTTTTTCCATTGTCGTGCATCAGTAATAATGCGTGATTACTGACAATGTGAAGTTTACCTTTCATCGAACGGATGGAATTAAAAATTGTATCCCATCCAAAACCCCGGTTATGAGGCCTGGTCAAAGCCGAAAATCTAAGTTCAAATGCCCGCTTCAATGCTTCATCATCAGTCATAGCATGCTCCCCGACACTTTTCAGGTAATTGTTGACCGATGTTGGAATACCAATACCAAAATCGCAAACGCAGGTAACAATGGATTCCGAACGTGTGTTATACTGGGTGAAAGTGTACCCTGGGATTTTAGATTGCGAATGGTCGAAGATATTATTCATCAGTTCGGCCAATGAACTTCCAAGGACAAAAAGATCCTGACCCCAAAAATGATTGTTTTCAAAATACTTTTGAACTTCACGGGTGTAAAACTCCTTTTTTGCTTCGTTGATCAGCCATAAGGGAAATGTCTTTTTATCGTTTGAAACCCGGAAAGTGTCATTTTCAAGAGATTTACAAAACTGATCAAACCCGAAACTTTCGAGATAGGAATTCATCTCAACGGATGATTTGTGCAATTTGATTATAAATCCATTTTCCTGATATTCGTGTATCAGGCAAGCTAAGGGCGCAATGTGGTATGGTTTCAGGAAACGTGCGTGGTTAAAGTCAAGTATGATGGCTTTGGCTGGAAAAACCCTTTTGTCGTGGTTTTTATGTCTGTTCAGATTTAGCCACCGAACATGCTCTACAACCGAATTAAAATCAATAACCTGAATGGTTTTTACTTTTGAAGTTTTCATTTTATTTAATATGTCAGGTCGAATGTGAGCAAAGATAAAAAGATTCAAACGGAAATGATAATTATGTCTTAACCGAAACCCATATTTTTACCTAAGTTTGCCATTTAGAAAATTTTCCGATCAGAAAAGTTTTAACCTACATAAAATCAATTTAATTTCAGCTACTTACATCACATAAATCATGACCGAATCTACACACCGCGAAATGGTTAACTTTATCTGGGATATCTGCAATATCCTGCGCGGACCCTACAAACGCAACGAGTACCGCAAAGTAATTTTGCCCATGACCATCCTCTCCCGCTTCGATAGCGTTCTGGAACCTACCAAAGATGCCGTTCTGTTGGAGTTTGAAAAACTCAGCGGCAAGTCCGAACTCATCATTCAGGCTAAATTGAAGCAAATTACCGGCGTTGATTTTTACAATACCTCAAAACTTACCTTCGAAAAGCTTTTGGATGACCCCAACCAGATTGCCTCCAACCTGAACAGCTACATCAGCGGATTTTCCGAAAATGTAAGGATCATCATCGAAAAACTGGATTTTGACGACCAAATCCGAAGAATGGCTGAGCGAAACCTGCTTTTTCTGGTGATAAAACGGTTTGTTACCATCAAAGAAAAACTAAGCCCAGCCCGGGTTTCAAACCTGCAAATGGGATATATTTTCGAGGAGCTTATCCGCATTGGCGCTGAGCAAAGCAACGAGGAGGCCGGCGACCATTTTACACCCCGCGAAGTAATCCGCCTCATGGTTAACCTGCTGCTTTCGACCGAAGAAGACCTCAACAAAAGCCATGTTGTAAAAACAATTTTCGACCCCACTTCCGGCACCGGCGGCATGATTTCGGTGGCCGAACAATACATGCGCGAGCTAAATCAGGATGCGAAACCGATGCTTTTTGGCCAGGACTTCAACAACGAATCGTGGGCTATATGCCGCGCTGATATGATTATTAAAGGCGAAAACGCCGAAAACATCATACTTGGCGATTCGCTCACCGAAGATGGTTTTGCCGACAGCAAATTCGATTATATGCTGGCCAATCCGCCTTTTGGCGTCTCGTGGCAGCAGCAACAAGCCTTTGTACAAAAAGAAGCCGACAGCCAGGGCTATGGCGGGCGTTTTGGTGCCGGGCTGCCGCGCATCAACGATGGCGCACTGCTTTTCCTGCAACACATGATTTCGAAAATGGAACGTCCGCAAAAAGGCGGAAGCCGCATCGCGATTGTTTTTAACGGCAGCCCGCTGTTTACGGGCGATGCCGGCAGCGGCGAATCGGACATCCGGCGGTGGATTATCGAAAACGACTGGCTCGAAGCCATCGTGGGAATGCCCGACCAATTGTTTTACAACACCGGCATTTCGACCTACGTATGGATTGTTACCAACCGCAAAGAGGCACGCCGCAAAGGAAAAATACAGTTGATTGATGCCCGCAACTTTTATGTAAAAATGCGCAAAAGCCTCGGCAATAAACGAAACCGCATCGGCGACGGCGAAGACGGAACGCCCGACCAGATTCGCGAACTCACCACCATTTATGGGAATTTCGTCCACAACCAAAAGCGGAGTTTTACGCCCGATGGCCACGAAAAGGAACTTGTGGTGAGCAAGGTTTTTGATAACGAAGATTTTGGCTACCGTAAAATTACCATCGAACGCCCGCTGCGCCTCAATTTTACTGCCACCGCCGAACGTCTTGCCCGCCTGGAACAGGAAACCGAATTTACAAAACTTGCCACCAGCGCCAAAAAAGACATCGCACAAAAACTGCTGGAGATTGAGCAGGGACAAGCCCGACAGGAAACCATCAGGCAGCACCTGCGGAATTTTGCCTCCACCACCGGCGAAAAATTGTACACCGACCGGAAAGACTTTTTAAAGGAGTTTCATAAGTTCGAGAAAACACAGCAGGTAAAGCTGAACACCGCCGAAATGAAGGCCGTTGTTTCCGCTCTGGGCGAACGCGACGAAACCGCCACCATTTGCTACAAAGCCAGTGGCGAACCCGAAGCCGACCCCCAATTGCGCGACACCGAGATTGTGCCTTTGAAAGAAGCTCTGAACAGCTATTTTGAGCGCGAGGTTTTGCCTCATGCACCAGATGCCTGGATTGACCACAGCAAAACCAAAACCGGTTACGAAATTCCCTTTAATCGCGAGTTTTACACCTACGAGCCTCCCCGCGACCTCGAAATAATTGAAGCCGAAATGAAAACTTTGGAAGCCGAAATCCTGGATTTGCTACACGAAGTGACGAATGGGAAGGGGGAATAAGATGCTACATTCAAAATATTTAACATATAAAAAGTGTAACATTAGCTGGGTTAAAGAAATTCCAAGTCATTGGATTCAAGCACAATTAAGACATTGTGTGATTGATATTAATAATGGAACTACAACAGAACAATTTGATGAATCTGAAATTACAAAACCAGTTACAAGAATAGAAACAATTTCATTGGGTGAAATTAATTGGAATAAGTTAGGATGGATTGAACCAACATCAAATGATAAAAAGTTTTTATTGAAAAGCGGTGACATTCTTTTTTCTCATATTAACAGTTTGTCAATGATTGGAAATTCAGCAATTTTTGAAAATGATAAACAACTTTATCATGGTATGAATCTTCTAAGAATTCAGCCAAAACCAGAAATTGTTAGTAGGTGGCTGTTATACATTTTAAAGTCAAAAGGAGTAAGAAATACTCTTTCCGCTTTTGCAAAACCTGCTATTAATCAAGCAAGTTTGCCAACCCATGCAATCAGATCTTTTCAAATACCAATTCCGCCTCATCCAGAGCAACTCTCCATCGCCGCCTTTCTCGACCGGGAAACCGCCCGCATTGATGCACTCATCGAAAAGAAGAAAAAACTCATCGAGCTGCTCAAAGAAAAACGCACCGCCCTTATTACCCGCGCCGTTACCAAAGGTTTAAACAAAGAAGTTAAAATGAAACCTTCCGGCATTGAGTGGCTGGGGGAAATCCCGGAACATTGGGAGGTGAAGAGGTTGAAGGAGATTGCAAACATTAACCCCTCAAAATCAAATATTTGTTCAGATTTAGTTGAAAATGATGTCGAAGTTTCATTTTTACCAATGGAAAAGGTTGGAGAAGATGGCATTATACAACTTAATGAAAACAAGAAAATTTCCCAAGTAATGAATTCATTTACTTATTTTGAAAATGGTGACGTTATCATTGCCAAGATAACGCCTTGTTTTGAAAATGGAAAAGGAGCTTTGGTTCAGAATTTATTGAATGGGATTGGATTTGGTTCGACTGAATTTCATGTTTGGAGAACAAGCCCAAATTTCCAAAAATGGCTTTACTATTATTCAATTTCAGGCTTTTTCAGGAAATTTGGTGAATCATCAATGACTGGTGCTGCTGGTCAAAAAAGAGTTACAACAGATTTCATTAAAACATTTTCCGTGGCAATTCCACCAATTCAAGAAATCAAAAGTACTACCGATATTCTGGAAGGCAAATTACATGATATTGATAAGTTGATTTCAAAAATAGACACATCAATAAATAAAAATACTGAATACCGGACGGCTTTAATTTCGGCGGCGGTAACGGGGAAGATACGGGTTGGGGAGGAATAATCTTTTTCTAATCCAAACAAGTAAAACTATGGATTTAATAAAGGAAGAAATCGTTGATTTTGAAGAATTAAAATTACCTGAAATTTTATATAAATACAGATCCTGGTCCAATCCAGATCATAGAGCAATTATTACAGATCAGATTGTTTATTTAGCCGCACCCTTTGATTTTGAAGACCCAATGGATTGTAAGCTTCAAAAGGATTATAGTTTATTGACCCAGGAGGATATTTATCAGCGCTATTTTAGCGATTCCGCAAAATTCCATCCCGGTTGGACAATACAACAACACAGAAAATTCGAAAGAGATTGGCAAAGGAAGACTATTATGTCACATACTGACTTAGTTAAAAAGAAACAAAACGAGCATTTAGTTGAATTTAATGACTTGTATGGAGTTTTAAGCCTTACTACAAACCCAACAAGTAAAGTAATGTGGATAAAGTATGGTGAAAATCATTCAGGGTTTTGTATTGGTTTTAATCCAAAGGTTTTATGTCGTTTAATTGGGGCAGGCGGTGAAGTGGTTTATTATGATGAACTGCCAATTACCCATCCAAAAGATCCTATTCTTCTGGAATTTAATAAGCAGGTTTATTCAAAAGAAAAAAAATGGAACTTCGAAGAAGAGTATAGAACCTATAGAATTTTCCCAAAACCTGCATCTGTTTCAGATAGAAGAGTAAAAATCCCGATCAGTAGCTTTAAAGAAATAATTTTTGGAAGCAAAATGCCAGAATTACATAAAGTTGAAATTAAATCAATCTGCCATTCTTTAGGAATGAAGATAGTGTTTAAAAATGCACAAGTTGTTGACAACGAAATAATTCTAAATTGAATTTACAAAAAACAATTTCAATTATGAAAACCACCTCCGAAAAAGCTTTCGAAACGTACATCGAAGAAACCATGATTGGGAACGGCGAACCCGTCAAATGGCAAAAGTTGGATGTTGCGCTTTGGGATAAAAACCGGGCGTTTTTCCCTTTCGAAGTCATCGGTTTCATCCGGGATTCACAACCGGAATTGTACGGCCAGATGCTCGCGCTGCATGGCGCTGCGTTGGATGAAAAGCTGGCAGAAGCACTGGTAAAAGAGATTTCGACCAAAGGTAAACTTGATATTCTGCGGCACGGTTTTAAGTTTTATGGTAAAACCTTCAAAACCGCTTATTTTAAACCCGCACATGGCCTCAACCCGGAAGTCATTTCAAAATACAACCTGAATCGGCTTGGCGTAACACGGCAGGTTTCGTGCAATCCGGCGGGAGCCCAAACCATGGACATGGTTTTTTCGATAAACGGTCTGCCGGTGGCCACCTGCGAACTTAAAACCCCATCAATGGGGCAAAACTGGCAACACGCCGTTAAACAATACCGCACCGATCGGGATCACCGCTGGCCGCTTTTTGCCTATAAAACCGGTGCTTTGGTTCATTTTGCTACCGACCCCGAAGAGGTGCACATGTGTACAAGGTTATCAGGCGAGAAAACACACTTCCTGCCTTTCAACCGAGGGAGCCATCCCGGCGAGGTACAATGCGGCAAAGGAAACCCACAACATCCTTCCGGCCACAGATCGGCTTATTTCTGGGAAGAAGTGCTGCAAAAGGACAATTTTATGAACATCCTCGGCAATTACATGTTCATCCAGAAAAAGGAAGAAAAGATTGACGATGGCGAGGGCGGCAGGAAGAAAATAAAAAAGGAAACGATGATCTTCCCACGCTATCACCAGCTCGATTCGGTCGAAAAACTCGTTGATACCGCCCGACGCGAAGGCGCCGGCCACAATTACCTGATTCAGCACTCGGCAGGCAGCGGAAAAACCAACAGTATTTCGTGGCTTTCGCACAGGTTGGCAAGTCTTCACAACGCATACAACAACAAAGTTTTCGATTGCGTGGTGGTAATCACCGACCGTCAGGTTTTGGATAAACAGTTGCAGGATGCCATTTATCAGATCGAACATGCAAGCGGTGTTGTAAAACCCATCGATAAAGATTCGAAGCAACTGGCCGAAGCCCTGATTGACGGAACAAAAATTGTGATCACCACTTTGCAGAAGTTTCCGTTTATTTTAAAAGGACTTTTGTTTCATGCCGGAGCAAAAGACCCCGACAGTCCCGACGAGGAAGCCCTCGGGCAATCGGACGAATGGAAAAAGCAAATCGCCAGCCGAAATTACGCTGTTGTTGTTGATGAGGCCCACTCGAGCCAAACGGGCGAAAGTGCCCGCGAACTCAAGGAAATTCTGGGTTACCCGTCAAAAAATGAAGACCTGGAAAATGAACCCGACTGGGAAGACCGGCTAAATGAGGTGATGGAATCGCGCGGAAGGCAACGCAACCTGAGTTTTTTTGCTTTCACCGCTACACCCAAGCCTAAAACGCTCGAACTTTTTGGCCGCAATAAAGAGCCTTTCCATATTTATTCGATGCGGCAGGCCATCGAAGAGGGCTACATCAAAGATGTGCTGAAACATTACACCACCTATAAATCGTTTTTTCAGATTGCCAAAAAAGTAACCGACGATCCCACCCACAAAAAGAAAAAAGCCATCAAAAGGCTGGCGAAGTTTTTGGCTTTGCACCCGGTAAATATCAGTCAGAAAACCGAGATCATCATTGAGCATTTCAGGGCAACCGTAAAAGATAAAATAAACGGCAGGGCAAAGGCGATGGTTGTAACCGGCTCGCGGCTTCATGCCGTTCGCTACATGCTGGCTTTTACGCGATACATCGCCGAAAACGGTTATGATGACGTGAATCCGGTTGTGGCTTTCAGCGGGAAAGTAAAAGACCCCGACACCGGCCTTGAATATTCCGAACCAGGGATGAACATTGACCCGGTGAATGGAAAACAGATCAGCGAAAAAGAACTGCCTGAAAAGTTTGATACGATGGATTACCAGATTTTGCTCGTTGCCAATAAATACCAGACCGGCTTTGACCAGCCACTGCTTTTCGCCATGTATGTTGACAAACGCCTCGACGGGGTTCAGGCTGTCCAGACTTTATCGCGGTTAAATCGCACCCATCCTGCAAAGGACGACCCTTTTGTTCTGGATTTCGTGAACGAAAGAGATGATATTCTTACAGCTTTTAAGCCATATTACGACCGGACTGATCTTGTGATGGAATCCGATCCACAATTACTCGAGCAATGGAAACATGATATGGATGAATTGCAGGTTTATCACCAGGATGAGATTTTGAATTTTGCAAAGGTTTTTTACAAGCCTTATTCACAACAAAAAGCGGTTGATAATGCTTTACTGTCCAAATTTGCTGCCCCTGCAAAGGACCGGTTTAAAGCCCTGGAAGAAGATGAGGCAGATATTTTTCGCGACAGGCTTTCGGCTTTTATAAAGGGCTATGCTTTTATCAGTCAGATTATCCCTTACGGCGATCAGGAAATGGAAATGCTATACAGTTTTGGAAGGTTCCTGTTGCCTTTGTTACCCAAAGATAGCGGAGATGACGAAATTACACACCCCGAATATGAGGTGGATCTTGCCAAATACCGGACCCAGAAAATCGGTGAAGGTGTAATTGATCTTACAGTTGGCGATCCGCTGGGCGTCGAAAGTATCACCGCAGCAGGCACCGGCAGGGTTGTGGATGAGAAGAAACCGTTATCAGAAATTATTGAGATTGTTAACGAACGGTTTGGAACGCAGTTTACCGACGAAGACCTGTTGTTCATCGAACAGATCAAAGAAAAGGCGGTAAAAAACGATGAAATCCGTAAAACAGCCCAGGCAAATCCATTGGATAAATTTCAGTTAGGCATCAAAAAACTGATTGATGATTTTATGATTCAGCGGATGTCGGAAAACGACGATATTGTGAACCGTTACATGCAGGACAGCGACTTTAGGAACGTGGTTTTTATGGTGCTTACCAAAGAGATTTGGGAAGAAGTGAGGAAGGGAAAGAAATTGTTTTGACAAATCAAACGATTACTTCTTTTGCGGCAATTTCCTTCGTAACTCCAATCTGATACAAATATTCCGGGGCAAAATCGGCACCATTGTACCATTCGATGGTGTTAAATTTTATGACGAATTTTTTAAAACTTTGTATGTCTTTTAATGGCTCAAAAATTTTGCCGTTCAGTTCATTTTGTAAATCAACAATCTTTGTTACGCCATCATTAAACGCTAACAAAATTCGATAGCCGTTTAAGTATTTCGCCTGTGTAACTTCCAAAAACATAAACGAGTAGATCAATGATTTGCTTCTGTAGTATTTCTCCGTAAAATTTCAGAAACCCCTTTTGCAAAATTACAAATATTACAAAGAGTCTGTTTTTCCCTTTAAAAAAACTCCCTAAACCCCTTTTACATTGTCTCCCACGATTCGTGGCCATGAATGATTTTCCAACCCGATTCTTCCTTCTGAAAGAGAAAAGAAACGGTGTGATGAATCATGAAAATCCGGTCATCTTTAAAAGAGGCCTGAAATATCGCCGACTGATTCAGGAGAACAAGGTTTTCGGTAAGGACATTTACTTTGACGGTTTTTTGACTTAATTCGACACTTTTACGCTGGCTAAACCAGTCCTTAACAGCCATCGCATATTCATCCCTGGAGAAAAACGGAGTTCCCTGGGAAATCATGCTCAAAAAATTGTTTGAACTAAGAAAAGCATTATAACCATCAGCGTCAGCCTTTTCGACCGAAACGTTCATTTTTTCAGATTGATCGAGAACTTGTTTTTCGATAACCGCTATTTGTGCGTCAGTCAGTGGTGGATTCGGATTTTTACATGCCCCGAAAAACAGAATTACCATGAGGCCAGCAAGAAAGAGATGTTTTTTCATTTTGGATAAGTTTTTGATTTTATCGAACAAAACTAAAATAATTAATGATCAAATAAAATTTTGGAGTGATTACTTTTGCCCGATTAATTTTAAAAACACATGCTATGACTTTTCCTGACATCATCGGAACCATCGGCGTAAGCCTGCTGTTGCTCGCCTTTTTCTTAAACTTATTCGGATTTATCAGCCAGGAAGGAAAAGTTTACATCCTGACGAATCTTCTGGGTGCGGCAATTGCCTGCTATGCCTCGGTGCTCATTGGTTTTATCCCATTTGTAATTCTCGAAGGAACATGGAGTTTTGTTGCCTTTTTGGCTTTGATAAGACCACTCATTAAGAAGGTTTAAAACTCAAAACTCAAAACCCAAAACCCAAATCACAAAACTCAAGACTTTAGGCACTTTAAGTACTTTAAGTACTTTAGGCACTCCAAGTACTTTAGGCACTCCAAGTACTTTAGGCACTCCAAGTACTTTAGTCACTCCAAGTACTTTAGGCACTTTAAGTACTTTAGGCACTTTAAGTACTTTAGGCACTCCTAACTTTTAATCATGCCTGAGCGCCTTCACCGGATCAATCCTAGCTGCTCGGGTAGCAGGATACAAAGCCGCTGCAAGGCTGATCAATAATGAAAAAGCAATGGCTCCCAGAATCAGCCAAACCGGAAAATAGAAAAGATTTATCGGGTCTTCGCCGGAGGGAAGGAATTGTGTGTTCATCACAAAAGTGGCAATTTTGGTAACTATCCAGCCGAGCACCAGTCCAAAAATAGCCCCGATAAAGCCAATCACAGCAGCTTCAACAAAAAAGATCATTTTTATCTCGTTCTCGCTTCCGCCGATGGCTTTCATAATACCAATTTCGCGGGTACGTTCCAGAATTGACATCACCATCGTATTGATAATCCCCAAACCAGCTACAATCAAAGCAATTGCACCAATAGCGCCAAGCAGCGAATCTAAAATTAGGAAGGCGCGTTTTATTTCAGCCAACTGATCCGAAATGGTGAAAACACCGACTTCCATTTCCTCAAGGGCTTTTTTTACTTCGTTCATCCGCTTCATGTCCGAAAGCCGCACATGGATTGATCCGTAAGCCCCTTCTTTCTTTTTCTGGTCGAGTAAATCCCACACGCTTGAAAAACCAAGTTTTGGAATGGCTTCGGCAGTTTTTAACGGAATTATCAGGTTCCCATTAAAAACACCACGCCCAAATTCGCCTTGCCGTTTCAGAATTCCACAAATTTTAACTTCGGTGATGGTCTCATCAAAAGGCATTTCCGGATTTTTTCGCATCATACCCAAAAGTGCCATTGGAATTTTAGACTTGTTTACCGACATGGTAACCAGGCTGATTGTCTTACCGATCAATGAATCGGGGTGCATCAGTTTTACACCGGTAACCGAATCGGAATGGGTGAGCGTAACTTCGCCTCCCTTTTTCAGCAATTTGATCTTTAACCTCGAACTCAGGGTTTCTTCACGGATAACCACACTGCGGGAGGTGTCGCTGGTAAAAAACGCTCCGGCCAGCAAATCGTTAAAAGGCTTGTATTGACGAATTGCACCTGGCATTGCAGCAACATTAAGGCTTGCCGAATCGCCCAATAATTTTATCCGTGCTGCAAATTCAAGGTTCGGATAAGCAAGCTCAACGCCGGGAATTGCCCTGATAGCTTCGAGAACAGAATCGGTGAGCGGCTTCCCTTCAGATTTTAAAGCTTCCGCCATTTGACCTACATTTCCCGTAGCGATTTCATCAAGGTTTACTTTTTTAGAAGTTACAGTGATGCTGGTAAAAAGATCGTTATTTTTAAAGGCGTCGGTTACATTTTTCTGCATTCCGGTGCCAAACGAAACCATCGAAGTAAGCGCGCCTATGCCAATAACAACGCCAAGCGTGGTAAGCAACGTGCGGAGTTTGGTGCGCCAGAGGTTCGAAAATGCCAGGATGATCATGTCGGTAAAATTCATAGAACCTCCGTTTTTGTAAGTTGATCAACGATTTTGCCGTCTTTCATTTTGATGATTTGATCGGAAACAATTTCGGCAGTTTCGAGGTCGTGTGTTACCATGATGACGGTAAGATGATGGTTTTTGTTGAGATCGCGGAGTATTTGGATAATTTCCCCTGAAGTTTCGCTGTCGAGGTTGCCGGTGGGTTCGTCGGCGAGCAGCACTTTTGGATTGTTGGCCAGGGCGCGGGCAATGGCCACACGCTGGTTTTCGCCACCCGAAAGCTCGTCGGGAGTGTGAGTTAACCGGCTTCCAAGCCCAACCTGAGTGAGCAGATCCGTTGCTTTTTTACGACGAATATTTCTCGGAACACCTCCAAAAATCAACGCAAGTTCAACGTTTTCGAGTGCGTTTCGTGATTTGACCAAATTGAATGATTGAAAAATCATTCCCACCGAAAACCGCCGGTGATTAGCCAGTTCGCTGCGCGACATTTTTCGCAGGTCTTTACTGTCGAAAATGATGGTTCCCGCGCTGGCTGTGTCGAGGCCACCAATCAGGTTGAGCAGCGTTGACTTTCCCGAGCCGGATTTCCCGACGATCGAGAAAAACTCGCCTTCATTAATTTCAAAAGTTACATCGTGGAGAGCCGGAATATCAACTTTGCCTTTTTTGTAGGTTTTTGCCAGCCCGATTGTTTGAATGAGTGCCAAAATGATGGTTATTAAATTAAAGATTAATTACGGAAAAAGGACAGAAATATTACAAAAGCAAAAAACATCATTTGGCTTTTCTGGTTAATATTTTCGGATCCCCAAAAAACGCTTATATTCTATTTTTCCACAATTTAAATAAAACCACAATAGACACATAGTTCACAATAGAAATAATATTTTCAACATAATTGACGGGTTTCAATTCTTAAAAATGCCGGCAGATATTAATCTTTTGACCTGTGAAAAATCTGACAGCTAATTTTCTTCGTGTTCTATGTGCTCTATTGTGCCTATTGTGGTTCAAAATATTGGCCGGGTTTGTTTTTATAAAGTAGGATTATGATGAAGAGGGATTTTTCAATTTACCCCCAGGATGTTACAAAAAATCAAATAATTTACCCCCAAGATGTTACAAGAAATGTGTAATTTTACCCCCAATCTATAACATTGGTATTGATTATTAATAAATTATAAATCTATATGTTCTATTGTGCCTATTGTGGTTTAAATTAGACATGAATAGAATTTAATCACAACAGTCATGGCAAAAAAAATCAGAAAAGAAACAAAAGAAAAAACCCCACGGCTCGGTCGCAAAGCAATGATGGCAGGCATCCTGAGCCATTTTGCCGGACTTCCTTTTGAGTCGTTCAATTACAAACAAATAGCTCATGCGATGGGCGCGCTCGACAAAGCCGCCAAAAACATGGTTAACGATATCATCGAAGACCTTGCCCTGACCGGCGACCTCATCGCGCTGCGACGCGGAAAATACCAGATCAATCCCGAAAAACTAGCCGAAATTACCCGTGTAATGCCTTTTGTGACCGGAAAAGTTGATATGAAACAAACCGGCAAGGCTTACGTGATCACCAAAGAGCTTGAAGAAGATGTTTTTATCGATTCAAATAATACCGGACGAGCCATGCACGGTGACACGGTAAAAGTTTCGCTCTTCCCGAAACGTAAAAATCATAAGATCGAAGGGCAGATTATCGAGATTATTACCCGCGCTAAAACGCGTTTTGTGGGAACCATCGAGAAGAATCCAAAATTTGCCTTTCTTATCCCCGATAATCCAAATGCGCCGACCGATATTTTTATCCCGCTCAGCGATCTTAAAAATGCAAAACATGGCGATAAGGTTGTGGTTAAGATGACTGAGTGGCCCGAACACTCTAAAAATCCTTTTGGTGAGGTCGAAGAGGTGCTTGGCCGCCCGGGCGAAAACGAAGTGGAAATGAAGGCCATCCTTGCCGATCATGATTTTCCGCTTTCTTTCTCCAAAAAGGTTGAACAGGAAGCCCAAAAAGTGAAGAATGAAGTTTTGGCCAACGAGATTAAAAAACGCCGCGATTACCGCGATGTGCTTACTTTTACGATAGATCCCGTTGATGCCAAGGATTACGACGATGCCATTTCGTACAAAAAACTCGAAAACGGTAACCATGAGGTTGGTGTGCACATTGCCGATGTTTCGCATTACGTGCAGCCCGGCGGCGCCATTGACGAAGAAGCATACAGCCGCGGAACATCCATTTACCTGGTTGATCGCGTGATTCCGATGCTGCCGGAGGCTTTGTCGAATTTTGTTTGTTCGCTGCGCCCGGATGAGGAGAAACTTTGCTTTGCGGCCATTTTTGAGATGGACGATGATGCGAAAATTTTGAATGAGTGGTTTGGGAAAACCGTGATCCGCTCCAACCGCCGCTTTGCTTACGAAGATGTCCAGAAAATTATCGAAGAAAAAACCGGTGAGATGGCCGCTGAAATCGCTGTTTTATACCAACTCTCATCAAAACTTCGTAATGACCGTTTTAAGAAAGGCTCTATAAATTTTAAAAGTGAAGAGGTAAAATTTTATTTGGACGAAAAAGGAAAACCAACCGGTGTTTACGTAAAAGTCCAGAAGGAGGCCAACTGGCTGATTGAAGATTTTATGCTGCTGGCAAACCGCAAAGTGGCCGAGCGCATTGGCCGCAAGCGTGGTACCACCGAACCAAAAACTTTCGTTTACCGGATTCACGACCAGCCTTCGCCCGAAAAACTGAGCCAGTTTATGCAGTTCATCGGGAAATTCGGTTATAAACTGCGGGTAACTTCTGCGATTGGACTTGCCAAATCGTTCAACGAACTTTTTACGGAAGTGAGTGGCCGCGGCGAGGAAAACCTCATCGAAACCTTGGCTATCCGCACCATGATGAAGGCCCGCTACTCGACGCACAACGTCGGGCATTACGGGCTGGCTTTCCCGTTTTACACCCATTTTACCTCGCCCATCCGCCGTTATCCCGACCTGATGGTTCACCGCCTGCTCGAACGTTATCTCGAGAAAAAGCCGTCCGTTGATGAGGCTGACTATGAAGAAATGTGCGAACACAGCTCCGATATGGAAAAGAAAGCCGAGGAAGCCGAACGCGCCTCGGTAAAATACAAACAGGCCGAATACATGGCCGACAAAATAGGGCAGGAGTTCGACGGACTGATTTCGGGTGTTTCAAAATACGGCATTTTTGTGGTGATCAAAGAAAACAAATGCGAAGGCATGATCCGCCTGGGCAGCCTGAGCGACGATTTTTACTATCTCGACGAAGAAAATTACCGGGTTATCGGCCACCAGAGCGGCAACGAATACAAACTAGGCGACCCCATCCGCATCCGTGTAAAAAACAGCGACATCTTCAAAAAGCAACTCGACTTTGAACCGGCGAGTGTGGCTAAGAAGGAGGCTTTTGGAAGGTCGCAGAAATGGGAAAAACGCGGAGGCAGTAAGAAAAAATTTTAACCACGGAGGCAAGGAGAACACCAAGAAACACAGAGGAAAATAGGATTCCGCCTGATGATTTGTAAAAAAAATTAACTTTGAAAAAAATAAACCAGAACAGATAGTAATGTTACTTGGTCATATTTGGAAGTATTCGTTACCTCTGGTAAGGTTACAAGCGAGTTGAACTAAACCGCCCCCTATCGGAGGCGGCAATTTGATGGTAATTTTGAGGTGCAAACTTTAAAATTTACCATCATGGAAAAGAAAAATTCGCATTATGTTGAACGGCTTGAGCACGAATTGGTGCTTCGCAATTACA
>CAJATL010000416.1 GCA_903944895.1 uncultured Bacteroidota bacterium | reverse complement strand
ATTTGTCATTAAATACTGTGATTATCCAAAGTGTTCGTTCTAAAAAGTCATTGCCATGCCCGAAACAATTCATTCAAAAATATGGGTATCTACCCATAAACTGCCTTCAGGAAATTATTTTACCGTTCCTTTTACCCATCCTGGAATTATCTGGATGAACAGCCCGGATTTTAAGCTCGCCACGCAATTTGCCGCTTATCTCGAAAAGGAATATTGCACAAGCGGCGAATACCTGGAACTACTGAGGTTACTACCACAATTGGAATTCGAACACATTAAAGTATCCGTCATTCTTCAACCGGCAACAAAAGAACCCAACCCACCGGTTGATTTACATTTCGATATGTTTCAAACCAATCCGGCGCCTAACCTTTTTCTTGGATTTGTTCCGGTTCTCAACCTGACTTCAAAAGGGAACACAGCCGACGAACTGATCGCAGCAATGCAGAGCAATATCCGCCTTTTTCATTCGCGAACCGATTCAGCCAGCGATATCTATAAAATATTTTCGACTCAGGGTTTCAATGATCTTGCTTTCAGGCCTTTGGATATAGAGATGAAAACGTATTCGCTGAAAGAACTAAAAAACTTCCGGCGAGACGAAACTAACAAAATGTTGCCCGTTGTTGCTGCGAAAATGATACAAGAGCAACCCGCAGCCTGGCTCCTGGATGAATATGTCGAAAAAGTAAGTGATGCCCTTTCGGGCAGATTCCGCCGTTGCGTTTTGGTTACAGGCAAGCCCGGCGTTGGCAAATCAGCGTTGATAAAAGAAGTAATCTACCGCAATAATGCTGTAAAAGAGGAGAAAAATAATTTAAGTGTTTGGGAAACCAACGCTTCTTTTTTTATCAATAAACTGATTGGTCAAACAGGCTGGGAGGAAAACTTAAAGCATGTTTGCGATGAGTTGCGCGAACTGGAAGATGTATTGTATTTCGAAAACCTGGCCGACCTTTTTGAGGTAGGTCAATATGAAGGCAGCGAAAAAAGCATTGGTGATGCCCTTTTGGAATACATCAAACGTGGCGATATTACGCTGATTTCGGAGTGCACTGCCGAGGAGCTGGCAGCTATCGAATTGCGTGTTCCGGGGTATTCGGCGCATTATTTTGTTTTAAAGCTCGAAGAACCTCCTTACAAGGATTTGCTCAAAATAATTCAGCGGTATATAAACGAAAAATTACGGACCAAATCAAATATGCTGGTTGATGGCGAGGCTATCGAAACCGCCCTTCAAATACAAAAACGGTTTGCACCCTACTCGGGATTCCCGGGAAAAACAATCCGTTTCTTCGAAAATCTGGTGAATGAAACGGAAAATACCGGAAAAATAGTAACAAGCAATGAAGTGTTTGCTAATTTTTGCAACGAAACCGGCATGCCACGTATGTTGATTGATTCAGACTATCCGTTTTCGTTTGATGAAATGGAGGCACATTTCAGCACCAATATATTTGGGCAGGATGAAGCCGTGCAGGTAGTTGTGGATATGCTTGCCACCGTAAAAGCCGGTCTGGTACGACTTGGAAAACCCATCGCATCGTTGTTATTCATAGGGCCCACAGGGGTAGGAAAAACTGAATTGGCCAAAGTTTTGGCCGAATACATTTTCCACAGCCGTAAGCGTGTGATTCGTTTTGATATGAGCGAATTTTCCGATATTTCGCAGGTTATGCGTCTCACCGGAGGGATTTACAATAATCACGGTCTGCTTGTGGATGCGGTACGACAGGATCCGTTTTCGGTGATCTTATTCGATGAACTTGAAAAAGCCCATCCTGCATTTTACGATCTTTTGCTGCAGATTCTTGGCGAAGGAAGGCTCACCGATTCAAGGGGCAATGTTGCCGATTTTTGTAGCACAATCATTATTATGACCTCAAATATTGGCGCTGCTTCCATCAAATATTCCGTTTCTGGTTTCAGCAAACAACAGGAAAATACCGGTCGTGTAATAAGCCATTTCCGGGAGGAAGTACAAAAGTTTTTCCGTCCCGAGCTATTCAATCGTCTCGACAGGATTGTAGGATTTTCACCCTTGAGCCGCGAAGCCATCCGCAAGGTGGTAGATCGCGAAATCGGCCTCCTGAAAAGGCGCGAAGGGCTGCTTTACCGAAATATCGACCTCAATATCACAACCGCCGCCCTCGATAAAATTGGATCCGATGGCTACGACAAATCTTATGGTGCACGACAGTTGCAGCGCACAATCAGGGCAGAACTTGTTATTCCATTAGCCAAAGCGCTCAACAAATTTGATCATGATAAACCATTAATTGTGGACATCTCAGTCGAAAATGAACGATTCTCAATTAAGGTAAGCGAAAAAATTATTCCTAAAAACGAACCGAAACCCAACACTGTCAATCCAGCTTTAATCGAATCAATCAATGTTTTAACCACCAGCCGCCGAAAACTACAACTCGTTACCAACAGTCCAAATGTGCAGGGTTTATTGAGCCGGCTGGATATTTTAAACAGGACAAAGCGAAAACTCGGAGAAGTCTTTTATAAAGACCATGCGCAAGTAACAGAATTTTTCTGGCTCGAAAATATCAACAATAAACTGACCGAACTTTCGGAGCGAATCAATAATATGGAAAAACTGGCTTTGGAGGTTTATTTTGACGTTGCTCCCAAGCAACAAATTCCCCAAAGTGATTACACGAAATGGGAAACTGATTTTATGAACTTAAAGATGGAAATCATATACCCTGGCAGAAATTTTCAAACCTTAATTCTTGCCATTTATGGAAGCCTGGCTGGTTTTGAGCAATTGTACGGCCTTTACAAATATTTGTGTCAAAAACGGAGATTCAAAACCAAAACATGGTTGGTTTATATGCTGCATGAAAAAAAAAGCAATACACTTTTTAAACACAAAGAGTGGGACGAAGCTGAGAAGGTTTTAACAGAAGTAGAGAACCCAAACCTTATTGGAATAGAAATGGAGGTTACAGGTGAAGCCGTTGACATTTACCTGAAACCGGAAGAGGGCATTACAGAGTTTGAAATTAAGGGTGAAAAAGAAAGATGTAAAATAATTGTTAGTACGAATAAACCTGATAAATACAAAACCCCGGAGAATATAACCAGAAAACAGGCTTACGAAGGAACCACCCTGTTTCCCATCCGGCGAACCATTACAGCCAATAGTATGAAGGATAAATTGTATAAAATGGAAATACCTGACCTGAAAGAAATGCCTGCTGAAATTGCTGAATATTTGGATGCCCGTTTCGAAGAACAGGTTCTCGAAGCAGTTTGTAACGGAAGGGAGGGAAAATGAGCCGGAAAAATTTTGAAATACCCGTTTTGGTAAAATATTTTGATGGAAAGGTTTATGAAATCAGTCATTTGTTTACCGTGTTTCCAAAGGTTT
>CAJATL010000415.1 GCA_903944895.1 uncultured Bacteroidota bacterium | reverse complement strand
GTGACGGTTAACGGAATTCCGTTAAACGACCCCGAATCGCAGGGTGTTTTTTGGGTGAATATGCCCGACTTTGCGAGTTCGGTCGAAAATGTTCAGATTCAGCGTGGGGTTGGCACTTCCACAAACGGAGCTGCTGCTTTTGGGGCCAGCATCAATATTCAAACCCAACAGTTAAAACCTCAGGCCTACGCCGAAATTAACAGTTCGGCCGGCAGTTTCAACACGTTCAGGAATAATGTCAGTTTTGGTACTGGGCTGATTAACGAAAAATGGGCCATCGACGGCAGGCTTTCTCAAATTAAATCGGATGGCTACATCGACCGCGCAAACTCAGATTTGAAGAGCTTTTTTGTGAGTGGCGGCTACTATGGGAAAAATTCGATTTTTAAAGTTAACATATTCTCAGGAAAGGAAATTACCTATCAGGCATGGAACGGAACTCCCTCCGACAGTCTCGCCACAAACCGCACCTACAACCCGTCAGGAGAATATGTTAACACCGACGGCACACTTTCGTATTACGACAATGAAACCGACAATTACCAGCAGGATCACTATCAGTTTCTTTATTCCCAAACGGTTAGCAAAAATATTAACCTGAATGCAGCACTTTTTTATGTGAGAGGATTTGGCTATTATGAAAATTACAAGATGGATCAGGAATTCCTGGATTATGGCCTGCAAAATGTAATTATCGGTGGAGACACCCTCATAAGCAGCAATATGATTGTCAGAAAATATTTGGATAACGATTTTTATGGAGCCAACTTTTCGGCAAATTACGACAGCCATAAAAAGACACAGATAACTTTTGGCGGCGGTTGGAATTTATACAAAGGCGACCACTACGGGACGATAAACTGGGCCGAATATGCCGGCAGTGGAAATCCCGAAAGGCCCTGGTATGAAAACGATGGCACCAAAAATCAATACAATGTTTTTGCTAAATTTTATTACAAATACACCAAAAAACTGAGTTTTTATGAAGACCTTCAGCTGAGGGGCGTTACATACTCGATAAATGGCACTGAAGACGACTTACAGGATATCTCCCAAAATCATGACTTCTTATTTTTCAATCCAAAATTTGGACTGCTTTATGATATTACCCCAGGCCAGCAAGCCTACTTTTCGGTTGCCATTGCCAATCGGGAACCCACACGCAGCGATTATCGTGATGCCGACGAAAATCACCTCCCCGAAGCCGAAAAACTTACCGATTATGAAGCAGGATATAGTTTTACTTCCGGAAGTTTAAAATTTGCCGCCAATATGTTTTACATGAATTACAAAGATCAATTGGTCCTGACCGGTGAAATTAACAATGTTGGAGCGCCGATTTTTACCAATGTTCCTAAAAGTTATCGGGCAGGGATCGAATTGCAGGGTGGAATAAAAATCTCCAGACAATTAAAATGGGAAGTCAATGCAACCTACAGCAAAAATAAAATCGAAAACTTTACCGAATTTGTCGATAACTGGAGCGCACCTTATGGACAGACCAGTAAAAATCTGGGAAAGACCGACCTCTCCTTTTCACCTGAAATCATTGCAAACAGCGTATTTACGTACGAGCCGACCGAACGGCTTTCGGTAAGTATAGTCAGCAAATATGTTGGAGAACAGTTTATCGACAATACCTCAAACGAAAACCGAAAACTAAAACCTTACTTTGTCAATGACGTCCGGTTGAATTATTCGATAACTCCAAAACTGGTAAAAGGAATCAGCTTCCATTTGCTCGTTAATAACATCTTAAGCAAAAAATACGAAAGCAACGCCTGGATTTATCGCTATTTGTACGAGAACCAGGAATACGCCATTGACGGTTTTTTCCCACAGGCCACCATTCATTTTCTTGCGGGCATTTCGATCCGGTTATAAAATCACATTCTGAATGTTCACTACAAATCAACAGCAGGGTTGATTATTTTTCATAAAATTTGATGTTGGGGTATGGACTAATACGGACACCATCAGGTTTTTGGTTAACACAAACCGCATTTTAATCCATTAAATATTAATACTTTAACTAAGTTGGCATAATAAGTGAACTATGCGCATTTCGATGAAAGAATAGTAACCGGAAAAGCGCTAACCAAAAAGTGAATTATGGGAAATATGATGCTCAACAACTATATAAAAACCACTTTCCGCAACTTAATCCGGAGTAAAGGTTACACGGTGATTAATATTTTAGGCCTGGCTATCGGACTGTCGGCAAGTATCCTGATCCTGCTGTTCATCGTGAATGAGTTGAGTTACGACAAGTTTTTCAAAGATTCAGAACGCATTTACCGCATTGCCGTAAAAGGCCGCATGTCGGGTGATTTTTTTGATGTTGCCGTTACTCCTTCGCCAATGGCCCCGGCCTTAAAACACGCTTTTCCCGAAGTCGAATCGTCAGTCAGGCTTAGGCAGTGGTCGCAACAATCGCTTTTTGCTTACGAACATAAAATGTTTTACGAAAAAGACGTCTTTTTTGCTGACTCCTCCTTTTTCGATATTTTCGATTTTAAACCTGCAATCGGTGATTTGAAAACCGCTCTTTATGAACCGTTTTCAGCAGTCCTGACCCAGGAAATTGCTTCTAAATATTTTGGCAACGATAATCCAATCGGCAAAATTCTTAAGGTGAACGACGCTTTTCAGTTTAAGGTTACAGCAGTTATCGAAGATATCCCCGAAAATACCCATCTTAAATTTCCACTGCTGTTGTCGTGGTCGTCCATCAAAAAAATGAACGATACCAGAATGGATTATAACTGGGGTTCGCTGGGATTTTACACCTATGTAAAACTTGCCGAAAACACAGATTCACAGCTATTTGAGTCAAAAATTAAAACCTTCATCCTCGATAACCTGATCGAGCAGTCGGGTGAGGATAGTACGAGATTTGAGAATGTTCAATTAGAGTTCAAACCGCATCTTCAACCCATCGAAAACATCCATCTTCATTCGAACCTGATGGCTGAACTTGCGCCCAACAGCGACATTTCTTACATTTATTCGTTCTCGGCAATTGCTGCTTTTATCCTGCTGATAGCCTGTATCAATTTTATGAACCTGACCACCGCACGATCGGCAAAAAGAGCGCGGGAAGTAGGCATCAGAAAGGTTCACGGAGGATTCAGGTCGCAGCTTATTGCGCAGTTTATCGGTGAATCGGTGATATTAAGTTTTATTGCGCTGGTTATTGCCGTAATTCTGGTCGAACTGACTATACCAGTTTTTAGCGATATCATCGGGCAGCACATCAGCGAAGATTTACTGATCAACCCGTTGATGATAATTTCCTATGTAATCCTTGCGATTCTAGTAGGTTTTGTTGCCGGAAGCTATCCGGCGTTTTATCTTTCATCATTTCAACCTGTTAACGTCCTGAAAAGAAATCTTACAAGGAGTTCAAAAAACTCAACGCTGCGAAATGCTTTGGTAATTATTCAGTTTTCGATTTCGATATTTCTGATCGTGGGGACGGGAATCATTTATAATCAGCTTAACTATGTTAAAAACAAAAAATTAGGTTTTGATAAAGAACAGGTGATGATTCTGCAGCTCAGAAGCGAAAAACTGAGAGAAAAATCCGCTTTCCTGGAAAACGAATTCCGAAAATTATCAGTAGTCGAAAATGCAGCCGCATCAACCTCAATTCCCGGCGAAGGCTCCGATGGTTCAGCATTCTTTCCTGAAGGCGAAAGCACAACCGACCCCTGGCTGATTTTCAATACCGGTGCCGACTATGATTACATCGAAACCATGGGCATGGAAATTATCAAAGGGCGAAGCTTTTCGAAGGAATTTACCTCGGATACTGCCGGAATTATCATAAACGAAACATTGCTCAAAAAACTGGGCTGGGGCGACGATTGCATCGGGAAAAAGCTAACTCCCGGCGATCCCGAAAATAAGTTTTCGTTTCATGTGATTGGAGTGGTTAAAGATTTTCATTTCCTTTCGCTGCACGACAAAATCGAGCCTTACATCATCTATCTCAGCAAAAATAACCTGAGGACGTTAAGCATAAAAATCAAACCCGGAAATTTAAACGAAAGCATCGAGAAAATCAGTAACAAATGGAGTGAGATGGAACCGAATTTTCCTTTTGATTACCAATTTCTCGAGGAGACCTTTGATGAATTGTACAAATCAGAAGAACGCCTGGGAAAACTATTTATCTATTTTTCGATCATCGCCATTTTTATTGCCTGCCTGGGCCTTTTTGGACTGGCTTCATACACTGCCGAACAACGCACAAAGGAAATCGGGATAAGAAAAACCTTTGGAGCAACAACGCCCAGCATTTCGCTTTTGCTCACCCGTGATTTTACCAAATGGATTCTTTTGGCCAATATTCTGGCATGGCCCTCCGCTTATTATTTTTTAGGATTATGGCTCGAAAATTTCGCCTTCCGGATAAATATTACCGACCAATGGCATGTTTTTGTTTTATCGGCGATCATTTCCTTTGCTGTCGCCCTCTTAACTGTTTCGCTGCAAGCTATAAAAGTTGCGCACTCAAATCCGGTTGACGCACTCAAGTATGAATAGAGGCGCGTAAAAACAGCTCTAATCCATCATTTTGAGATTTCCCTTAAACCGGGAAACAGCGATCTATCCAGCCAAAATTGCTACGCCCGCATGCGAACAAACTGTGTATCATTCCGAACACTTTGATATAACCAGCATCTAAAAAATGTGTGCAATCTACTGACAGGAAATTATTTACATAGCATGGCATAATAAGTGATTCATGGGCTTCAACAATTTTCGAACGTTAAAAACATTCATCAATACGAACAGACAGACATAAAATGAGCATCATCAAATTAAAAAATATTCATAAATCATACGTAATGGGTTCCAATAAACTTCATGTGCTCAAAGGCATCGACCTGGAACTCGAAAAAGGCGAAATGGTTTCCATCATGGGCTCATCAGGTTCCGGAAAATCAACGCTGCTAAATATTATCGGGCTGCTCGACAACCACGATGATGGGGAATACTGGCTTGACGGCATCGAAATGAAAGGCCTGAGCGAGACCAAGGCTGCACACCTCCGCAATCAATATATTGGATTTGTTTTCCAGTCGTTTAACCTGATTTCGTTTAAAAATGCCATGGAAAATGTGGCGATGCCGTTGTACTACCAAAAAGTTAGCCGTCGCAAACGCAACCTGAAAGCCATGGAATACCTCGAAAAAATGGGATTAAAAGAATGGGCCGAACATTTACCCAACGAACTTTCGGGTGGACAAAAACAGCGTATTGCCATAGCCAGGGCTTTAATCGGCGAACCCAAAGTTATTCTTGCCGATGAACCGACCGGCGCGCTCGATTCACAAACCTCACTCGAGGTCATGGATATTTTAAAGGAGATCAACGATCTGGGCATTACCATTCTGATCGTAACCCACGAAAACGATATCGCTCACCGCACCAACCGCATCATCCGGCTCAAGGACGGATTGATCGAATCTAACGTCAAAAACGGCAAACCGCACATTATTACCGAAACTTCAATGGCATTTTAAATTATGTTTGACCTTGATAAATGGCAGGAGATTTTTAGCACAATCAAAAAGAATAAGTTAAGGACTTTTCTCACCGGCTTTAGTGTGGCCTGGGGAATTTTTATGCTGATTGTTTTGCTCGGCTCAGGTTATGGTTTGGAAAACGGTGTTAAACGTGAGTTTGAAGGCGATGCCGTAAACTACATTTCGATTAACGGTGGAATTACAAGCCTGCCATACCAGGGAATGAAAGCCGGTCGCCAGATACAATTTACCAACGACGATCCAATGATGCTCAATAACATTGATTTTGTTGACATGACAGCCTCCAGAAGCTATGTTTTTGGTAGCAGCACCATTTCTTACCAGAATGAATACGGTTCGTTTGATATTTTTGCTATTTCGCCTACATATGAATATGTTGAATCGCTAAGATTAGCCAATGGTCGCTATGTAAACAATTATGATATCGAAAATTTTCGAAAGGTGGTTTCGTTGGGAAAAGTTGTCAAAGAAGCCCTCTTCAAAGAAAAAGATCCTGTTGGTGAGTATGTTAAAATTAATGGGGTTCAGTTTTTGGTTGTTGGATGGTTTGACGACCCAGGCGGAGATCGTGATATTTCAAGGGTTTACATCCCAATTTCGACTTCTCAAAGGGTGTTTAACCAGGGAAACATTGTCAGGAATATTTCTCTGATCATGCAAAATACCAACATTGATGAAAGTAATAAGGCTTTGGATGAAGCAAAAACCATGCTTTCATCAAAGTACAAATTCGATCCGCAGGATTCAAGAGCATTGTTTATTTTTAATTCGATCGAAAATTACCAGCGCTTTATGGATTTATTTGCAGGAATCCGCCTGTTTATCTGGATTATCGGCATCGGAACTATCATAGCCGG
>CAJATL010000414.1 GCA_903944895.1 uncultured Bacteroidota bacterium | reverse complement strand
TTTTTTAAAATTAACTCCCCAGCCACCAAAGGCCGGGGAGTATTTGTTTATAATTACCTGATAATGCTTAGTTTGGTGCTTTCGATGGTTTTTGAGCCGGTTTTTAATACGATAAAGTAAATGCCCGGTTTCCAATTATGTGTATCAACAACTAATTGATCACGATTGCTTTGCAGTTGAATGTTATTTAAACTTCGACCGTTTGAATCGGTAATTTCTATCATAGCGTTTTCAAGATCAGTGGTCAAGAATTCAATAATTACATAATCCTTTGAAGGATTGGGATAAACCTTTAAAGATGGCGGCTGGCCTGTATTTAAAAGGTTTTCGTAAGCTTCGACAGCTTCAGCCGATTTGTACAAATCTGGCAATAAGATAGGCTCGTTATAGGCGGTTTTATCTAATGCAAGTAAGATGTTGCGGGCATATACCGAAGCCTCACCCGGGACGTTGGAGGCGATGTTATGGATTTGTTCCAATTGTGCGCTGTCAGCCTCAAAAATTCCTTGTGGCATTGCAGCAAGCAAAGTGTAATAATCAACAATGGCCTGATGCGATGTTAAATCCTGGCTAGTCAATCCGAATTGTGAAGGGATGGTAGCAAGAACGGCTGTACCTTCTGTAACATCACCTTTTCCGAGATATAGAAACGCAAGGCGGTATTTTGAACTCAATGTATTATCCGAAGCAAAAAGCAGCGCAAGACTATCCAAATCAGGTTTCGTTAAGTAATGATTTACAAGCCTGTAGAATGCCAATGACTTTTTCAGTTTAAGGGCTGACAAATTAGCTTCCGTTTCTTCTCTTAACGAGATTATACTGCGCCCCTGCAATATTTGAGCCTTCATATAATCCGGCATGGGGTCCCAGCGGGAATCAAGCTTTGACAGCAATTCGTCCGATTTGGCAGTATTTGGATTTGCCACCATCACATCACGAAGCATTGCATTCGGGAGTACATCTTCCTTTTCGATGGCTGTACTTACAACGGTATCCGATAAATATGGCGAAGTATTCATCAATTCGTTATATACCTGCATACTTGATGATGAAGTACTTGTTTCGACTTCATATTGAAGTGATTCGGTATCACCTGCATCAATAAGCAGCGAAAGAATATTCTGAGTCGAATCAATCTGCTGCCCGGTTTCATTCATTTGCAAAAGCAATGACTCTGATTCTCCTCCTCCGGGATTGGTAGCCTCAGGACATCCGTTCTCCCTTGTCCAGGATGGAGTGTTGGATTTTGACATAAGGGTAACTTTGTTTTTTGTGTAGTCTTTTGGTTTAAGACTGGTTTCTGATGTATTGTTTGGATAATAATAATAAAACAGGTTGGCTTTGTTGTTGATGTCGTCGTAGTCGTTGGATATTAAATTGTAATAAAACAAGTTGCCTGCCATATCGGGGTTATTAAGCGTATTTGCGCCCTGGTGCAATGCAATGCCCATATACGGGGTTGAAAATAATCCCGGGTAGGTTACAACAATATCATAAAGTGTATTTACAAATTGGTTACACTTGATAACCAATCCCGTAGAACCACCGTTATTTCGGTTTTCACCTTGTATGAGTGTGGAAGTAAAGACATTTTCGAAGTAATTATCATAAACTAAATTGTTATCCGGCCCTGAGTTGTTGATAATCAATCCTAATGCAATTTTTCCCGGTACCTGAGTAAAGTTTGAAGTATATTGGTTTTCGTGGAAAGTATAACCGGTACAACCGTCGAAGTACGATCCATAAATGGTATCGTTGGCAACGCTGTTGATTTGTGTTACCGACATGTCGAACATATTATTGGTAAATGTAGCGCTGGAAATACCTGATAGATAAACACCACGGCGGTTATAATTGAACTGTCCTTCACGGATATAACAAGGAGTATTTGAAGAAGTGGCCAACGCTTTGATGGCATAGTTCAGATTATTAAATTCCGGGTACCGATATTCGGTGCATGG
>CAJATL010000413.1 GCA_903944895.1 uncultured Bacteroidota bacterium | reverse complement strand
TTACAATGTTATTTCTTTAGCATCCTATCTGTTGCCAACCATTGCCAAAATTAGTGCGAAAAATATTTATTGCAACAAATTTTATCTGTATCATTTGCAAGGGGTTATCTTCGGTTGTTTTTTCATGCGGAATCGCTGATTATGATACACAAATTACCGGCTCAGGTATTACGAACTGTACGTTCGAAATTCGTAGTTATGGTCTTAATTGCACCGCCGCCTCCTGCAATCTGACAATCAATGGTAATATTGAACAACAGGTTCCGGGTAACGCTGGAATGAATAATAAATCTTTGATTCAACTGGGTGCTGGTACGCTTACGATTAACGGAAATATCATAACGGGTTCGGTTTTTGGCTATGTGGGTATTACAAATACTGGTGGTACAATTACCGTGAACGGGAATGTAAGTATGCTTGGAGGCTCAGATGCAGGAGGAGGTGCAACTATTGTAAATCAGGGATCTTTTAATATTTCAGGTGATTTGACTATAGGCCCTTGGTCCAGCTATTGCCAAAATGCTGGAAGTATGATCATCGGTGGAGATTTATTGGGTGGTGGACAAGGTGATACTTATTTCTGGCAGGAAACAGGTGCAACAGTCAAGTTAGGCGGCAATGTTTTTCCTGATCCGAATAGCGGTTTATTTTTTGGAATATCAGAACCAATGAATTCATCATCAACCGAACCCAATACAATTGAATACAATGGAGTTTCAGCACAAACAATCAGAGTACCTGATGATGCAGCATACTCCAATCTGATTATCAACAACCCTGCAGGCGTTACGATGAATTCATCAACTACTGTTAATGGATTTCTTACTGTAAAACCAGGTGCAGCCCTTACTGTTGACCCGGCAGTATCACTGGCTATTACAGGTGCGTTTACCCTCCAGAGCGATGCCACCGGCACAGGGTCGTTCATCACCAGCTCACCAACCACAGCCAGCGTACAGCGGTATGTATCGGGATATTCTGATCCCACGCACGGATGGCATCTGTTAAGCTCGCCCGTAGCCGCTCAAGGCATTGGTGCTTTCCACACACCGGGTTCGGGTGACGATTTTTATAAATGGGATGAACCCACCGACACCTGGATTAACCGCACTGCCGAAGGTGGTGGCCTAAATGTTTCCTTTGAAACCAACTTTGGTGTGGGTAAAGGGTATCTGGTGAGTTACGCATCAACCTATACCAAGGCTTTCTCTGGATCGCTTAACATTAGTAATGTATCGGTTACGGGATTAAGCAATACCCCGGCAAGCACAGCATCAGGATGGCATCTGCTGGGTAATCCTTTCTCCAGTGCATTAACCTGGAACGATGGCAAATGGAATCTCTCAAATGTTGGTGCCAATTGTCAGCTTTGGAATGAGGCCAATGCTTCCTATACTGTTGTTGCTCCCAATGGAATAATTCCTTCGATGAACGGTTTCATGGCCCATGCCTCAACTGCCGATGCCTCCATGACCATTCCCGCCTTAAGCCGTACCCATGATGCAACGAACTGGTATAAAAACACGCAACAAAATGAACAAATTGTGCTCACTGTCAGCGACACAGATGGTGAAACCGCACAACCGACTATCATCCGCTTCGAACAAGGTGCTACCAATGGCTACGATAACCAATACGACAGTTACTTTCTACCCGGCTTTGCCCCTATGTTTTACAGCAAAAGCCTGGAGGAGAACTTTGCGCTCAGCACCTTGCCCGAATTATGCCAGGAATTGACCATTCCACTGGGATTTGTAAAGAATGCAGGAAATCTATTCGTTATCGAATTAACTGAAAACATCCCGGATCAGGATCTATATCTTACGGATAAACAAACCCTGCAAACTGTAAAACTCAACGAGGGTGATTATGCATTCAGTGCCCAACAGGGTGACGAAACCGACCGTTTCGAGTTGCACTTTAGGGCGGTTGGAATTGAAGACAACACTTTGGCTGATGCCAGCTTGCATGTGTGGGCAAGCAATGGTCAATTTTACCTGCAAAACGAACAAGGACCTGTTACCTTGATGGTAAGCGACTTACAGGGCAGAACCCTGCTTAAAACCAATATTGCAACTTCAGGTATTACCAGCCAACCGCTCAAACTGACGACCGGGATTTACATTGTCACTGTTCAAACAGCCGACAGCTTTAAAACCATGAAAATATTTGTTCGCTAATTGTTAAACTTAATCCGAAAATAACATGAAAAAATTTATTGTATCCATTGCATTTATTGGAATTCTTTTGTTCACCGCACAAAATATAATCGCCCAGGAACCTGCTCCTCCGCCGAGTGGAGGACATGCCCAATCAGGTAACAGCCCCAATGGCGGTGGGGCACCTATTGGAGGAGGATTGGGTATACTCTTGGCCATGGGCGTAGTCTATGGTGGTAAAAAAATCTACAACTGGAATCATAAAAACCATAAGTTGGAAGAGTAATCAGATGGGTTTGTCCGACAAATGCGGATACTGCTAAATAATTTCGTAAATCTTAGCGCGAGGCAAGTGAAAAAATATGTTGAGAATGAAGAATCAGTCAAATTTAAACAAAAGCTGAACTATGAAAAAAAACTACAATCTTAGTTTCAAACAATGTCAAACCATAAAACACATTTACATCATGAAAAGAACACAATTAAAGATTATTGCAATTTTAAGCTTTCTAATTGCGATTTGCTTACAAAATCCTTTGTACTCAGTAACAAGGGTTTCAGCACAGTCAGGCAATTTTTATAATCAAAATACCTGGGTAGGAGGGTTTTATCCTGCTTTTGGAGATGATATCGTGATCTCTTCCGGCCATACAGTTAGACTCGATGCGGCTGGTGCTTTTGTCAGAAACATTACCATCGAAGTAGGAGCAACTCTGGTGAACGGAGCCTTTGACCTTACGATTTTAACTACCCAGGTTGAGAATCCTGTTTATACAAACAATGGTGTGCAAAATGGCCCCGGACACCTAATTGCCTATGAATATTATGACACAGAGGTAACTGGCTCAGGGGTTACAAACTGCACGATTGAAATCGTTTCCTACGGATTAAGGGTTTTGGGCTCATGTAGCCTCACTATCAATGGGAATGTTCAACACTCTGCAAATACTTCTCAGAGTATGAATGGCAAGTATTTTATTGACAACTCGCAAGGCGGCAGTTTAACTATAAACGGAGACATTATAACAACGCCCTTATATGCGATTGGCATACAAAATGCTTTAGGTAACCTCACGATAAATGGAAATGTATTCCTTTATGGAGGGTCTATGGTGGGTGCAGGTTCTACTCTCGAGAATATGAGTGTTCTTAATATTTCGGGAAATCTATTGCTCGGTGATAATTTAGGCTATGCATGGAATCACGACAATGGTGTAATTAGTATCGGAGGTGATCTTTTAGGTTCTGGTGCCGGAGTTACCTACTTTTTTCAGGATGCAAACTCCACAGTCAGGTTTGGAGGAAGTGTATTTCCAGCATCCAATGATGGGGATTTGTGTGTGGCAGGGGCTGGTGCTGAACCTAATATTGTAGAATACAATGGGGGTAACAATCAAGTAATTAAAGCACCTTCTGATGGAGCCACACTTGGATTGGGATATACATTAAATACTTACTCTAATTTAGTGATAAATAATTCGAGTGTTTCCGGGGTTACAATCAATTCAGACCTCACCGTTAATGGAATTCTCACCCTTACCGATGGCCTCGTAAACCTGGAAAGCAATAATTTAATGCTTGCTGAAAATGCATCGGTTGCCGGAACACCATCCGCAGATAAAATGGTGGTTGCAACGAGTTCAGGAGAAATGAGAAAAGCATTTATCTCTACCGGTAGTTTTGTATTTCCCGTGGGCGACAACGAAGTAACCGCTGACTATTCCCCTGTAACAGTAAACTTTTCGACCGGTACTTTTAATTCTGGTTATGTGGCAGTAAATCTATCAAATCAGGCATATCCAGGGGTTAGTGGCAGTTACCTGGATCGGTACTGGAACGTAAATTCATCAGGAATAAAGGACTTTACCTGCACTACCCAGTTTGATTATGTACCTGACGATGTGGTAGGAAGCGAAAGCCTGCTCTATTGCTTCAGGATGACGCCCACCATTAATCAGTTCGATACCACCAATGTTACCCTTCACCAGTTAACGGCCAATGGATTGACCTCATTTGGTACCTTTACCGGGAAACAAAAGGACTTATTAAATCCACCCACCGCATTTGATGTAATTGGTGGTGGCTCCTATTGTGAAAATGACAATGGCTTACCAGTGGATTTATCTGGTTCAGAAATTAATGTTACCTATACTCTCTATAAAAATGAGGTAGCTCAAATACCTACTGTTGAAGGTACAGGATCTGGCATTAGCTTCGGTGACCAATTATTTGGAACCTATACAATATCAGGAACCAGCGCAAATGGTACAACAGAAATGAATGGTAATGCAATTATTATTGAAGAAACAACACTCCCTGTTTCTGTATCGGTTGTTGCTGATCAAAACAATATTTGCCCCGGAACTGTCATTACTTTCACCGCCACGCCCGAAAACGGAGGTTCAACATCTTACCAGTGGTTTGTAAATTCAATTGCTGTTGGTGATGATAATTCACAGTTTTCATACATTCCTGTAAACGAAGATGAAGTTTACGTTGAAATGACTTCAAGCCTGGGTTGTGTTACAAACAATCCTGCAAGTTCCAATACAATTGTAATGTCCGTAATTGCTTGCCAACCCTGGAATTACACCATCACCGGGCAGGTTCACACGATAAATATTCCAACTTCAGCCAATCCCAACATCAATGGGACTCCGCTTGCAGCCGGCGACTGGATCGGTGTTTTCTTTGTGAATGGAAATGGTGATGAACAATGTGCAGGAGCAGTCCAATGGAATTTGCAAGGTTCGGTGATTAATGCTTACGGCAACGATCCAACCACACCCGAAAAAGATGGATTTGTTGCCAATGAAACTTTTAAATGGCGAATGTTTAAAACAAGTTCTTCCATCGAATACCCGGCTGGAGCGACGTACGACGCCTCAATGCCAAACCAGGGTAATTTTGCAGATTTCGGTCTCTCGAAACTCACCAGCCTGCAGGCGATGGTGTGCCAGAATTATGCTTTTAGCACTGGATGGAACAGCATTTCAAGTTACATCACACCTTTTGATGCCAGTGTTGAAACCATGTTTGCCCCAATTTTAGATGAACTGGTTATAATGAGAAACCTCACCAGTGTTTACTGGCCTGGTGAAAACCTCAATACCATTGGTAATTTCAATAATCAAAGCGGGTATGCACTTAAAGTGAGCAGTAATGTTAATTTTAACATCTGCGGTGCCGGATATTCCACCAAAGAAGTATCGCTTACACCGGGATGGTCATACCTGCCAGTTCTGAGTGAATGTTCGGCAAACGCCATGGATCTTTTTGGAAGTCATCTCAACGACATCGTAATTATCCAGGATTTGATCGGAACGAAGGTGTTCTGGCCAGCCATGAATGTTTACAGCCTCGAAACACTCGAACCCGGAAAAGCATATAAGACTAAGGTAGTAAATCCTTTCACCATCACCTTTCCGGCCTGTGGTACAAAATCTTCATCTACCTCCATTTCAACGAAAAACAGCCTTTCGACACCCTGGGGCGAAATAGCCATGACTCCATCGGCACAAACCATTGCCTTTACTACAAACGCATTGGCCGAGATGGTTCAGGGCGATGTAATCGGTGCTTTCGACCAGAACAACACATTGTTTGGTTATGTTGAAATCATTGGAAACAATGTAGTTAATACCATCACCATTTTTGGAGATGATGCAACCACCATCGAAAAGGATGGATTTGCCGAAGGTGAAAGCATCAGCTTGAGGCTTTACAGAACCAACACCGGCGAAGAATTCGTTCTTGAGGTGGTTTACGATACCAACTTTGATAATTCGACCGGAAACTATTTAAGTAGCAGCCTTTCGGCGTTAAATGCTGTAACGATGGGTGTTACCGGAATCAACAATCCTGGTGCTTCGGGCATTTCTATTTATCCGAATCCCGCTACCGATTTTGTAATTATCAACATTGCCACCGGAAATTTTGCCGGAGCAACTGTAATTGTAAACGATACCAAAGGAAGAACAGTTATCGAAAAGATGATTGGTTCTTCTAATTCAAAACTCGACATCAGCAATCTCAGATCGGGGGTTTATGTTATCAACATAAAATCTTATTCAATCAACAAAATCAGCAAACTGATCGTAAGATAATTTTTTGTAAACATTAGGGTTTGAGCCTTGCCATTAATTTGGCAGGGCTTTTTTTATGATAAAAAAACCGGCTATCCTTGCGGATAGCCGGGTAAAAGAGTCAGCCAAACCTGGTGGGAATGGCTGTGTGATCATTCCAGCAGTAGGTTACCTGCATAAGTTGTGTCGGAAATCAGCGACCTGGCCTGTGCCGAGGCAACACCCTCTTCGGCAAGGAAGAATGTAAGTACCTCAACCGAAAGTCCTGCCCATTCGGCCGGTAGAACCATTGTAACTGTTGCGTCGCTTCGGATGGCGCAGGAAATGAAGATCTGTGCCCTGCCAGAGTCCTGATCATAAATGCTTACCATTAATTGATCGGTACTTTTGGCGCCTTCAGCATTGCTGTTGTCGTTCCAGCTTAGTTTTACCGATGCCGGCTCAATGAAAGCAAGAACCGGTTGTGTTAAAGCCGGCAGATCACCCATACTCAGCATCACCATGTTGTAGTTGATGCCGAAATCAGGAAAGTTCCCCCCGATAGCCGCAGCAAGATTGTACGACATTGCTGCATTAAAGGAGGTCATTTTTACCGCATAAGGCCTGAAACCAATCTGGACAAGCCTGCGTTGTGGGCTTAAAAAGCGCATCATGAGTCCGAAGCGGTTGCGTTGATCCTGCTGCCGCACGGTGTTAGGGTTCGTTACTGAAGCCGGACGGATTTTCATCACATCAAGCCCCTTCCATGTTGAGCCGACAATGTTGCCGACTTTGCCTTTGAATCCTCCGAGGATTCCATGGCGATATTTTCCCATTTTATTTTTTGGCTGCTGTTAAATTGTTTATCGCAGCCGGAAGCTTTATTACAATTATGCTGCAAAAGCCATCCTGCCGGAAAACCTGCATCCGTTTGCTTTTTGTTGCACATTACCGTCGTGACAAGGCTGACAGGATTTACTGCCATCCTCATGCAACAGGAAGCAAAACAATGCAATCGCCTCCTTTAATGACATGATGTGCAATCAAATGAAAATCATTTAAAACCTTCCCACAAAACCTGATTGAACTATACTTTGTGCATGATAAATTTTTCACCGGGCCAAAATTCGGCCGAAACCTTCCTAAGCATGTACGGAGCCAACATGGACTTAACACGGACTTAATACGGAGCTGATATTTCCTCATTTTGATTCGAATTTTAGTTCTACTTTGCCAAAATAAAAAAAACCACAATAGGCACCCCGATAGCTATCGGGGTTCACAATAGAAATAATGTTTTCAATACAATTTTTGCTTTTCAAATCTTAAAAATACCTTATGAGATTTATCTATTGTGTTGTAAAAATGGTGGCAAGTGCTTTTTCTTCGGGTTCTATGTGTTCTCCCGATAGCTATCGGGATGCCTATTGTGGTTCAAAATATTTGCGGGGTTTATTTTAGGAAAGTAGAATTAGTGGGAAAAGAAAATTAATTGAAGATGATTTATTACACACGGACATTAACAAATTTGAAAAAGAACTATTTGAAATAATTTTTAAAGAACTATCAACTAAGATAGATGAGGTTGAAAGGTGAAAGCAAGAAAGCCCGACAATGGTTTATATACCATACTGGTCGCCATCGGAAACTTTTGCCGCTCATCATTTGTTTTAGCGGACTCCAGGCAGAAAGCAAACGCATTCATAAGCCACTGCTACATTTAGCAGTGAACTTAATATCTTCAAAATTTAATAAAATAGACGATAATTTCAAAATAGAAAGTAAACTCTTGTGAAAGAACAGAAAAACAAAATAATGACACGACAAGTAAGCCATCACTCAAGCCGACTGGCTGTTTATCATTTTTCACCAACCGCACTTCAGCCCACTAGCGCACATGTGCCAACCTGCATTTTACATCACACCTTTTGCATAACCAAAGTCCTGCAATCCATAGCTGCAGCCAAACCTTTACCAAAAAGTGAATTGTATCAGACATTTTATGTAATTTCGACAACTAATATTTTATCAAACTGATGTCATTCTTCAACTCCGAATTATTCGAATCAAAACCGGAATTGCTTAAAGGTAATCTCCAGATAATTGCTTGTGCGGGTTCCGGCAAGACTGAATTTGTTTCGGAGAGAATTGCATACATGATTTACAGGAAGGTTGCAAAACCTGAGCAGATTGTTGCATTTACTTTTACCGACAAAGCAGCAGAGGAATTGAAGTTCCGTGTTAGGTCAAAAATAAAGCAGCTTCTTGGAAAGCAACCCGACATTGGGGACATGTACATCGGCACAATCCATGCCTTTGCCTTTAAAATATTGCAGGATTTTATCCCAAAATACAGAGCTTTTGATATGCTGAACGAAGTCAGCAGGTTAGCTTTTCTATCATCGATTAAAAATGACATTAATATTGACCATTTAACGGGGTCTTTATTAAAAAGACACAACAAACCCTTTGGACGAAATCACCAAAACTGGGTGTTTAATAGCTTTATTAAGGACATTGATTTATTCAGGGAAGAAGGATTGGATGAAACCGCAGTTTTGTGCGACAGCTTTAAAAACGCTGCAACAATTTACCTGCAAAAACTCGAAGAAAAACGCTTCCTCGACTTTTCGAGCATCCTTAGAATTGCAGTTGATACTTTGGAAAATGAACCTTCTGTCAGAAAAAAACTTCAAGACCAATATTCCTTCTTTACAGTTGACGAGTACCAGGATGTTAATCCTATCCAGGAAAAGCTCATTCAACTTATTTCAAATAAAAAAAATGTCTGTGTTGTTGGCGATGATGACCAATCCATTTATCAGTTTCGCGGTGCAGATGTTCAAAACATCATAACTTTTAAAAAGCGCTATCCAAAAGCTGCAATTCATCAATTAAACATCAACCGAAGAAGTTCAGATGCCATTGTAAAAACTGCTGACGAACTCATCAAACTCAACAACCCGGGCAGATTAAAGAAATCAATCGCCGACAAAGGTTTAAAATCAGAAAGTGGGGATTTATATAAAATACTTTTTCATAAACAGGAAGAAGAAATTGAATGGATTGTTAAGAAAATTCAATCCCTTGTTGGAAAGGAATTTCTGGATGGTGATGCCGTTCGCAAACTGAAATACTCAGATTTCGCTTTCCTTTTCCGCTCTGTTAGAAGTGAAGCTGGACCCTACATTGAAGCGCTTCGTGCTGCCGACATTCCGGTTATTTATGCCGGAACCGGGGGCTTGTTCGATACTCCAGAGGTTTCTTCAATCATTAAAATATTCGCCTTTATTTCTGAATGTGATAAAGATGTTGATTACGATGATGCTTTCCTTAAAGACATTAACGATAACCTGCCAGATGATTTTTCGATCACAGCAAAAAAACTAAAGGCAGGCATTTTATCCATTCAGGAAGCTACGAAATCACAAAAACGTCTTTCGTTACAGGGTTTGTATGCCAATGTGCTTTCCTTGCTTGGAATATCTGATGTAACATTTCATGAAACAGAGGATGATGTTTTGCTTTTTAATCTTGGAAGACTAAGCCTGGCTATTTCGGATTACGAGGGTTCACGGGAATATCTCACGTTTAACAGCATCAAAGACTTTATTTGGTTCATACGCCTTCATGCCGAAAACGCTTATGATAGCGGAAATACGGATGCAATGGCCGGTTTGATTGATGCGGTGCAAATATTAACCATGCACGGCACCAAAGGACTTGGTTTTCCGGCGGTGTTTATGCCAGGCCATTTCAGGCGAAACCGCGACCCTGAGTTTGGTACAACCCTACTTGATATTTCAAAATTTGATAGCGACCGGTTTTTAAATTACCCTAAAGACGAAAGAAGAATTTATTATGTAGGCATTACCCGTGCAAAAAAGTTCCTTTTTGTTACCAGTGCCGAATATAAAATGGAGGGCAAAAGAAGAGCATCACGAAGCAGTTTCTTCAAAGAAATTCCGGATGCACATTTCATTACCACCGAAATCCCTGATCCAACAAAGCGCAAAACCTGCAAGGTTGATGGCGTTTCAGCAGAAGTACGATTCCCCACCAGTTACAGCGAGCTGGCTTACTACCTCAGTTGTGGCTACGATTACAAAATGCGTTTCATCTATGGTTTCAATCCTGAGTTGGTTCCGGCGCTTGGTTTTGGTAAGCAGGTACACAACGTTATTAATTTGTTGCACAAAGAATATGAAGACACCGGAAAGATTCCGGGAAAAGCCAGGATTGCAAAGGTAATTCAAGATCATTTTTATTTGCGTTACGCTTCCGATGCCGTTACCGAACGACTGAAAGTAGGTGCCATGAAAAGCCTGAGCAAGTATGTGAAAATGTGGGAAAAAGACTTTTCACTTTCAGTTAAAACTGAACGCCCTTTTGAGCTGGAATTCGAAAATGCACTGATTGCAGGCTCTATTGATATGATAAAACGGGAAGATGGAAATGAAACTGTTTTGGAGGTCATCGATTTTAAAACTGGTAAACCGGATAACGATTTAATGCACAAATACGAGTTGCAGGTGCAACTCTACACCATTGCCGCACAGGAAGCTTTGGGTATCAATACACAAAAAGCGCTAATCCATTTTATTGATACCGACAAAAACGAACGCCTTGCCGTGCAGACGGCTCCCGCTGCATTGGAAACTGCTAAAGAAGAATTGAGCTTTGCGTTACAAGGCATTACAAAAGCAACTTTTAAACGTGATGCACGTCAGGACAAAATTTGTAAATCGTGCGACTGGTGTACATTTTGCCCCAAACGAAAAGGATATAAAGGATAATGGCTGAAAAACAATCCGGACATCGGGAAAGGCTGCGCGAACGCTTCGATAAAGGTGGCTTTACCGGCTTTCACGACTATGAAGTGCTGGAGTTTCTGCTCACCTTCATTTTCCGTCAAGGTGATGTAAAACCTTTGGCAAAAGAACTCATCAAAACCTTTGGTTCTTTTTCTAAAGTGCTGGATGCTTCAGTTGACGAGTTGGAAAATATTAAAGGCATGGGCAAAGCATCGGCGTTAAACCTGCATGCCTTCCGGCAAATAATGGCTTACTATTTTCAGAACCATGCAACGGTTGATAAAGAGCAGATCACAAAAATGAGTGCCCTGGTTGAAATGCTTCGGGCAAGCATCGGGCACAAACCCAATGAAGTTCTTTTCGCTATTTTTCTAAATCCAAAAAATGAGGTGTTGGCAACCAAAGAAATGGGCGAAGGCACCGTTTCACAAGCAGCTGCTTTTCCCCGTAAAATTGTAGAAGAAGCATTGAAGCAAAAAGCTACTTCCATTATTCTGGCACACAACCACCCCGGAGGTATTGCCGAACCAAGCGAACACGACGAAACCATCACCACAGAAATACAAAAAGCCCTGGCACTGATAGAAATTTCCGTGCAGGATCACATTATTTTAGCAAACAACGAGTACTATTCATTTAATAGAAACAGCAAATTATAAAACAACATGGATCAAATTTTTCTAGACTTGATAAACTATGCCAGGCTGGAGTATGTAAAACATATTACTTCAAATGGAAACGCTCAATATGCAGCAATCATCAATATGTCTCTGGATTACAAAAGTAAATTCAATTCATTTAACGCTTCTGTTGCTCCTTCAATAAGCCAATTGGCCCATTTGATTAATCCTTATTTCATAGGTATGGGAAACCCATTCTGTGTAGATTGCGGCAATCCTTGGAGTTTGGCAGTCGCTAATAAGGTGGTACAACAAATTCCAAATGATATCGAAAATTCAATATTGATTTTTGGTCAGGAACTTGGATTTACCCCTGGTCTGGGTTCTTTGCAATGTTTCTTTGAGGAACAATTATCTCACCATGATTTATTGTTGAATCCTGACAGTGCATTTTTCAATCCTTACAAAGCAAATGATTTTCGGCAGGTAAAAAGACATAGTCATACATGGGGTGTTTATGCGAAATTTGTTGCAGGTCTTCTAAATGTTAATTCAAGGGATTACAAAAAATATTTAATAGTTGATCCAAAAAGCAATGTAAGGGTTGATCGTTTTGAAGACCATTGCTTCTATTCGGAATTATATGATAGTCCAAGTGCAAACCACGCTCATCGGCCAAGCATATCTCCGGAACGAGTTTCATTTTTCCAATCAAACGAATTTCGCGATTTTTTAAGTCGTTTCAAATACATTATTATTGGTGACGGTGATTTTAGCAGGGATTATTCTAACCTGTTAGGTAAACTCTTCGGCATAACAGTTACTAAACCTGTTCAAACTCTTACTGATGTAAATAAAGTTTGTCAAATAATAAAGAACAAAAATCAGCATATTGCAATATCAAATTATCCGCTATCCAGCCAATGGAAATATTCTTATATAGATAACATTTGCAGAAATTTAAAATAAAATTATGATTAAACCTGATAATACAGAACAAGAACTCCCCCTCGGCCTTTACTGGAAAGGCAAACGCACCACCGTTGACCGCATCGTGCTTCCCTTCCAAAGCCTCGAAGTAATCGAAACCATTAACGAAAGCCGCGCAACCCGCGAAAAGGAAAAAGGAACCATGTTCCGTACCGACCACGAACGCATCCTGAGCGAAGCCGAGGGCTGGCGCAATAAACTCATCTGGGGCGACAACAAATATGTAATGAGCGCCCTGCTCGAAAAATATGCAGGCAAAATTGACCTCATTTATATTGACCCACCTTTTGCCACCGGCGCCAACTTTAGTACAACCGTAACCATTGGCGACAACGAAATCGAACACACCAAAGAAGCCTCCGCCATGGAAGAACTGGCCTACCGCGATACCTGGGGCTTGGGTTTAGATAGTTTTTTACAAATGATGTATGACAGAATTGTATTAGTAAGGGAATTACTTTCAGAAAAGGGTACTCTTTATTTGCATTGCGATTATAGAGTAAATAGTCATCTTCGAATAATTCTTGATGAAATATTCGGTTCAGATAATTATTTCAGTGAAATTATTTGGCAACGATCAACTACTGTTGGAAGTAGCAAAGCCATTGCTAATAGATATCCGACATTATGTGATCAGATTTTAGTTTATTCAAAGAATAAAGGGAAAAATACTTTTATTAAACAATATACTCCTCCTACAGAAGATTACAAATCTAGATTTAAGGATAAGGATAAAAAGGGATATTATTATTGGAATACACTAGCCACATATTCACAAGAAACCTATGATCGATTGGAAGCAACAGATCAAGTTCGTTGGACAAAAGGAGCAAAATACCCACAATACAAAACGTATTTGCATGAATTAAAAGGAAATGTTCTTTCAAATGTTTGGACAGACATTAATATGTTAAACCCAATGGCAGAAGAACGTTTGGATTATCCTACACAAAAACCAGAAGGACTTTTAGAAAGAATAATCAAAGCAAGCAGTAATGAAGGTGACTTAATTGCCGACTTGTTTGGAGGTAGTGGCACCACCGCAGCAGTAGCCGAAAAGCTGGGAAGACGCTGGATAATTAGTGATTTGGGGCGTTATGCCATACATACCACCCGCAAACGAATGCTGGAAATTGAAGGCTGCAAACCTTTCGAGATTTTAAACATCGGCAAATACGAGCGGCAATACTGGCAAACCATAAACTTTGGTAACAAAACCGCCGAACAAACTTTGGCGGAATACATTGCCTTTGTGCTAAAACTTTATAAAGCCGAGGCTTTGCCCGGCAGCCCTTACATTCACGGCAAAAAGGGCAACAAACTGGTGCATATTGGCGGAGTGGATGCCCCGGTAACTTTTGGCGATTTACAACATGCCCTCGAAGACACCCGCCGCATGAAGCAAAAAGAGTTGGTTGTTTTGGGCTGGGAATGGGAAATGGGCCTGCACGACGTGGTGGAACAGGAAGCCGATAAAGCAGGATTAAAACTGCACCTGCTAAGCATCCCCCGTGAAGCCATGGACAAACGTGCCGTTGATGCCGGCGATATTCAGTTTTTTGAGTTGGCTTATCTCGAAACCGAAGTAAAAAAATCGGCACACGGGTATCAGGTAAAACTCACCGATTTTGTGATTCCTAATCTGGATCTGATTCCGGCAGAAGTAAAAAAACTCATCAAAAAATGGAGCGATTATATCGATTACTGGAGCGTGGACTGGGATTACAAAAACGATACTTTCCACAACCAATGGCAAAGTTACCGTACCAAAAAAGACCGTAGTCTCGAACTCATCACCGACCCAAAAACCTACGACAAAAAAGGCGATTACCGGGTGATGGTAAAAGTGATCGATATTTTCGGAAACGACACCACGCATATAATCGAACTTCAACACCGGTAAAAACCATGGAAAACCAATCGGAAATATTGTTTTATAAAACTGAAGATGGTAAAACCAATATTCAGGTGCGATTGAATGAGGATACTGTATGGTTGACACAAGAGCAGATGGCTGAATTGTTTCAACGCGAGCGTACCGTTATTACAAAGCATATTGCCAATGTTTTTACCGAAGGCGAGTTGGCAGAAGAAAGCAATGTGCAAAAAATGCACATTCCAAATTCCGATAAGCCCATAAAATATTATAACTTAAACGTAATTATTTCGGTTGGTTACCGTGTAAAATCGCCACGCGGAACCCAGTTTCGCATCTGGGCCACGCAACGGCTGAAAGAGTATATCGTAAAAGGTTTTACTTTAGATGACGAACGCTTAAAACAAGGTGGAAAAAATGCCCGCTATTTTCAGGAGTTGCTTCAGCGCATCCGCGACATCCGCAGCAGCGAACGGAATTTTTATCAGCAGGTTACCGATATTTACACAACCAGCATTGATTATAACCCCAAAATTGAGTTAACGCAAAAGTTTTTTGCCACCGTGCAAAACAAAATGCATTTTGCCGTTCATGGTCAAACGGCCGCCGAATTGATAAAAAGCCGTGCCGACAGCACCAAACCTTTGATGGGACTTGTCAACTTTAAAGGCGATTACATTACAGCTCAGGATGTAAGAATAGCAAAAAATTATTTGACCGAAAAAGAACTCAACCAATTGAACCTGATTGTTTCGCTATATTTGGATTTTGCCGAGTTACAAGCTTCCAACGAAAGACCAATGAAAATGGTTGAATGGATTGCTAAACTTGACCAGTTTCTGGCATTAAGCGAAAAAGAATTGTTGCAAAATGCCGGAAAAGTGAGCGCCGAAGAAGCTGCAACGAAAGCAATTGATGAGTTTGATAAATACAGGTCGGAGCGAATAAAAAATCACATCTCCGATTTTGATAAAGCAATAAAAGAATTGGAGAAAAAGAACCCCAAAAAAGCGTAGCAAATGGCAAAGAAAAAGGCAGCAACCGTTGATGAGCAAAAAGTAGTTATCCCGTTGGACCAGGCAATTCCTGAAATCGAAGGTCGCAAGGCGTGGGAAATTCCTGAATTGCATCTCGAAAAAGACGGTAAAGGAAGTTACAAAGTAGTCAAAGGCCGCCGTCCAAGTAAAACATTGCTTGTAAACAACATCCGTAAAGAAGTTGATGCCTGGCGTGAGGCGGAGTACAAAACTCCAATAGGCATTTCATCAACATCATTGACCTTGCTCAGCCATTGGTTTGACCAGGACCATATTGTGGACGGAGAAATTTTTCATTTTCGCTTTGCCCAGCAAGAAGCCATCGAAACCACAATTTATTTGTACGAAGTAAAAGGCATTCGTGACAATGCACTCCTGGCCGAAAAATACATGGATGCCATGGCTTATGGCAACGATATTTTCGCCAACCGCAAAGAAATCGTCGAAACCGCAAAGTCGAAACGGATTTTGACAAGGGTGGTTCCTGAAACAGGTTTGCTTTCCAATCAGGATTTGCCTCCTTTTGGATTGACCCGCTATTGTAGCAAAGCAGCAACGGGTTCAGGAAAAACATTTGTTATGGCCTTCCTGGCAGTTTGGTCATACTTCCACAAAAAGTTTGAAGATAATTCGGAATTAAGTAAAACCATTTTGGTGATCGCACCAAACGTGATTGTTTATGAACGTTTGAAATTTGATTTTGAGAATGGGGCTGTTTTTTACAAATTTCCATTTGTCCCCGATGAATGGAGGTACGATTGGAACATGAGTTTTATCATGCGCGACGACCAGGTAAAAACCAGCACCGATGGAACTTTCTATCTAACCAACATTCATCAGATATACGAATCAAGAGCCTCAACTGAAGAAGATTTGGGCCCGATTGGAAACATGCTTGGTCAAAAACCAAAGAAAGATTCGCAGGCTTCCTGGCTCGAAAGCTTGTATGAGCGCATTATGAAACACGGCGATTTGGTGGTGATTAACGATGAAGCACACCATGTTCATGATGAAGATCTGGCATGGTACAAGAGTATAAATTCTTTTCACGAAAATTTGCTGAAACGGAAAAAGAAAGGTCTTTCTCTTCTTTTCGATTTAACCGCAACGCCAAAAGACCAAAATGGAACCTACTTTCCGTGGATTATTACCGATTATCCGTTGGCACAAGCCATCGAAGATAAGATTGTGAAAACACCTTTAATTGTTCACCAAAGCGATAAAACCAGTCCCGACAACCGTCAGATTACCAATGCTTACAATGCCTACAACGAGTGGATTCAGATCGCGCTCAATCGCTATAAGGAACATTGGGATTGTTACTATAAAAATCTTGGACAAAAGCCGGTGCTATTCATCATGGCCGAAGACACCAAACAGGCCAATCAAATTGCAGAAGGCATTCAAGGCTTAGCAGGTTTCAATAAAAAGGATCAGGTTCTCGTCATTCACACCAAGAACAATGGGGAACTTTCGACCAATCAAAAAGAATTGGAAGCACTCCGTGAGCAGGCGAGGTTGATTGATGATCCAAAAAGTACGGTAAAAGTGGTCGTTTCGGTATTAATGCTTCGCGAAGGCTGGGATGTAAAAAATGTTAGCATTATTTTGGGATTACGGCCTTTCACTTCAAAGGCAAATATCCTTCCGGAGCAATCCATTGGCAGAGGTTTGCGATTGATGAGAGGCATCGGCCCGGATTACACGCAGGTTTTAGAAATAATTGGGACCGATAAGTTCGAGGAATTTGTAAAACAATTAGAAACGGAAGGCGTCGGTGTTGGCCTTACCCACAATCCTCCGGGCATAGGCGTTTTTGTAACTCCTTTAAAAACAAGAGAACGTTTCAATTTTGAAATTCCGGTTTTGTCAGCATCATTCACTCGAAAGATGGAAGGCATCAGCACATTCGACCCTTCAAAATTGCCAGCTATTGGCAATTTGGATGAAAAAGGAAATTTCAAACAAATTGAGGTTTCCCTAATAACGGCAACAACCGATAAAAAAGTCGGCACCAAACAAGTTGTCATCGAAGACGATGAATTTGTTTCCATACAGGAGTTGCTTTCAAACCTTACGAACAAAATAATTAAAGAAGGGAAATTCAGTTGCAAGTTCAACGACTTATTACGAATTACGAAACAGTATGTAAAACTCAATGCTTTTGCCCGGGAAGTTGAATTAGAGTCTCTCGCAGTAAGAAGAGCATTAGCAAAACCAAAAGTTGGTAACGACATCATGCTTGTAATTGGTCAGGCGTTAGGCGATCATATCAAAGTAAAAACAGAGGTAAAAGTCACCAATTATCCAATCAATTTACTGGAATTGGATGGCTTTTATTGGAAACGTGATCATGTTCAATTAAAGAAAACAGTATTCAATTATACTCCGGTTTACAACGAATTGGAAAAAGGCTTTGCAAAGTTTTTAGAACAAGCAGAAGATATCACAAAATTCGCAGCATTGGCAGAAACCTTTACCAAATTCAATATTCCGTATCTTAACAAGAAAGGCAGTCAGGGGTTGTATTATCCGGATTTTATTGCCGAACAAGAATTGAAACTTGGTAAGACAATCAACTGGATAGTTGAAACAAAAGGGTTCGAGGATGATAACGTACAATATAAAGATGCGGCGACGGAGAACTGGTGTACAGAAGCGACAAAACATACACTTGTCAGATGGAAATTCCTGAAAATACCGGACAAGTTTTTCAGAGGGCTAAAAATAGCACCAAAAACATTTGAAGAATTGATTGATAAATTGGAAACGTTTAACCTAAATTTGGTTAAGCAGAAACTATTTTAGCCCATCAATTTACCCCGCGCTAAGTGGCAGTTGCAATGCCGCTTTGAACCCAGATCCCGATAGCTGTCGGGATCGGGATTGAATTTGTAATTCAATAAAACTAAAATTGGTGACTGCCAATTAATTTCATCTGTTTTCCAATCCGGCATCTGTGGTATTCTTTAGTGGGTCGCAAATTGGCAGACCGAACAGTTTAGTCTGTACATGTACATATTCAACCCTTTCAGGGCTGTCAACAACCATTACCATCACTACCATCGGTTTCACCGGCGGTTATTCAAATTACAGTCCTTCGGACTTTTTCAACCGTCACAAACTATGACCATTTGCAAACCCAATCACCAGCAATACCTTTTCATATATCGGTGCGCTGCACCTCCAAAACCACGATTATCATTTTTGGCTATCAATATTACGCCACGCTGTGGCTTGCCTTGCGGTTTTATGATGCAAAGAATTACATGTGCAGCGCACCGGCATTAAGGTAGCACAAAAACCAATGAGCCAGTAAAAATCCGCCGATCATCGAAACCTAAACAGACTTTGCCTTAAAATCCCGAAGGGATTTAATCTGAATAACCCTGTACGAAGTGCAGG
>CAJATL010000412.1 GCA_903944895.1 uncultured Bacteroidota bacterium | reverse complement strand
GCAGGACATTCCTGAAGAATTTAGCGATATGGCAAAATACCTGCAAGGGCCATTGATGGATGAAGAATTCAGGCGCAAACTTGAAGCAGAAGAAGAAATCGACACCATCTTTGATGAGCAGGAAGCCCGGTTTTTAAAGAAAATTGCGGAGTCCGAAAAAGGAAAACAGGAAGCTGAAAAAGGAAAACAGGAAGCCGAAAAAAGAAAGCAGGAAGCTGAAAAAAGAGAACAGTTGGAAAAATTTCAAAAAGAAGAGGAGCGCAGGCAAAAAGAAGAAGAGCGCAGGCAAAAATTCTCCCTTGCCGTTAAACTGGCAACGTATATGAAGCAGAATGGTGCAAGTGTTGCGGAAATTAGCAAAGAAACCGGTTTAAGTAATGATAAAATAATAGATTTGTAGAAAGACATCCAAGTTCATCATCTTCAAAAGATTTGTGATACAGTAATTTTATGACTCAAAACGCTGTCAGGTCTTACGACGCTGACAGGTTTTGGGAACTGCTGACCTGTTAGCGTCCGCCAACTGGCGGACTTTGAGACTATAGGGGTCAACTTTCTTTCTACCCACATTAAGTCCCTAACGGGACTATCCGCCAGACTTCGTCCGCCGGCTGGCGGATCAGTCGAACGCTGGCGGATAAAATGTTGGTAGAAAACAGGATACGAAAAAAGCAAATAGTCCGCCGGACTTCGGCATGAGCTCAGTCGAACGCTGGCGGACGTAATATTAACTTTGTCGGTAAATAGTGATTTAAAAATCCACCCACACAACCGTGTGTTGGGTAAATTTATCGTTTGCTTTTTGACCATTTGATTAATTTTTTTTGAGACACAAGAAGGAATAAAACCGGCAGCGTCGGAAAAACGAAGCAATAAACGCTGACAGTCTGCCAGCAGGGATTCATTCCAATTCATTGTTCTAATCCGGTTTTTGGGTGGTGTTGCAAATGTTGACCAGCAGGGGGCGAAGACCCCAACCCCCGGCCCCTTCTCCGCCAGCTGGCGGAGAAGGGGAGCCGAAGTTTATAAGTTTTCGTCGTAGCCACGGGCTAAGCGGAATTTGTAATTCTGCTTTAGGAAAGTTGATTATGAAAATGATTCCTATTCATCTTTGTAATCCGGTTTGTGGGCGGCATTACCAATGCCGTCCAGCCGGGAAAAAGTTAGCGCCGTAGGTGCGAAATTATGGTAGCAAGCACGCATGTCCCTTTTTTAAGAGCCTCGTAGAGGCGATATTATTCTAACAAAAGCCATAAGAGTTTGCCATTTCATTGGTACTTTATAATGTCGCCTCTACGAGGCTAAATTGTGTTTTTTACCATTTTTTTCTACCATAATATCGTCTCTGCTAGACTTTCCCTTGACAAAATTATGATTTCAACAGGCAACTCCCAGTTATTGAAAGTTACCCATGATACCGCATTGAAATTATGTATCAATCGCAAAAAACCTGCCGCCGTTTGTTTAAAACATTATTCTATCTCATTCTTTTATTGATTGTTAACTGTTTTTTAAGCAGCCCCTTTTTATCAAATAATACCCATCGAATCAACCCAGATGAGCTTTTAATACTATCCCGGAATGTCCTTTTAACCCTCAAACTTTCTTCTTTTCACACGTAGCTGTTATTCTGGTAGATATCATACCACCGACAGATAAATGACAGGTGGTTTTAGTACCACCGGCAGATAAATGACAGGTGTTTTATTTGGAAAATGTGAATTCTGTGACGTTATTTGACGCTCATTTAAAAACAAAGAATAAAAATGATAGTGAAAATATTAACTGGTCTATTGATCGTGTGCGTAAGCCTGGTAATTCTTTGCGTAGTGTACATTGCTAAGTGGTGCGATAAAGAAATTGATCTTATTATGAAAGAGGAGTTGAAGAAAAAAATTGATCTTATTATGAAAGAGGAGTTGAAGAAAAGGCAAAGTATCAAATACTAAATAGCAAAAGTCGAAAATGGCAAATAAAATTTGTAAAGACCTGAAAGGCAATAAAGTTCCGGCGCAGCATGTACCGGCCTTGAATAAGAATCGCAAGCTGGCTGCGATAAAAGACCAGGCAAAAGCTGAGCGACCAAATTGTAAAGATGAAGACTTTTCCCGGGAAATGGAGGATTACAACCTTTTACTTCATGAAAAAGCGGAAGCTTTTAAAAAGCTCGCCGAAGCATTGAATAACAATTATCATAGGCATTTAAATGAAACCAGCCCGAAAGATGAATGCACCACGGATAATCAGGTAAAATCAAAAAAAAGTAAAAGAAATCAAAAATCAGCTTAACTAACTATACAAATTAATCATTCTGCTCATGTTATCAACTAAAAAGTCTCTATTTGAAGCAACAAATCAATTGAAGATTATGAAAAAATCATTTACATTTTTGTTTGTTCTTGCGCTAATAGCAGGGATATGGGTGCAAACTGCAGATGCCCAGGTTACCGTAACAGGTTCAACCGGTGCAAACGCAAGCTATGCCAGGTTAACACTTGCTTTTACGGCCATTAAATGCACTGCACAAACAAGCAATAATATAGTAATAATAAATTCTAATTTTTAACTTAAACTTTTGTAAAATGAAAAAGATCAAACAAATTTTCCGATGGCTGGTAATTACGAAACAGCAGCTTTTACTTATCGCAGTTGCGATGCTCCTCGGCATGCAAAGCTATGCCCAGACCGGCGTAGCCATCAATACTACAGGAGCCGATGCCGCCGCCAGTGCCATACTCGATGTGAGCAGCATCACCAAAGGGGCCCTTGTGCCACGAATGACATCCGGGCAACGCGCTGCCATCGTTTCCCCTGCCACCGGTCTATTGGTTTTCCAAACCGATGCACCCGAAGGTTTTTATTATTACAATGCTGCAACCGCCTGGATTTACCTGACAAATTCAGCCGGTGTGCTGGCCGTCGTAAATGGAGGAACCGGTTCGGCAACCCAGAATTTTGTGGATTTAACCACCGACCAAACCGTTGCCGGAAATAAAACTTTATCAGGCAATACTTCTGTAGGCGGCACATTGGGCGTAACGGGTGCCAGCACTTTATCCGGCAATACGACTGTAGGCGGCACTTTGGTAGTTACCGGGGTTGCCACTTTAACGGCAGCGCCTGTTCTTCCTGACTTCGACATGCATCACCCGACAAAAAATTAATTATCTATAAATTAGCGTATTATAAATTTCATTTTGGTTCATTGGGTGACGCAGGCTAGAAATAGACATACCTTTGCGTATGTTTGTGCGCAAAAAGAAAAATC
>CAJATL010000411.1 GCA_903944895.1 uncultured Bacteroidota bacterium | reverse complement strand
TTAAACCAGGAAAGGAGGTAAACTTTTTACTAATAATGATTTTACAAACTGCAATCTCGCGGATAGCAATAGCTATGAATAGTTTGCAGCACTTCGGTTATTCGTAAAGTAAAATTTGATTGTTGCGGAATCGCTGCATTTATGACAACTTGATCAACGCTAACATTTGCTGAAACTGTAACCTCATGCCCATTTAAAATTGTTACTGTATTGGCAGAAGTTGTTGGTGTTAATGTTGAATTACTCCATGAATTTCCATCGGCAGATGATTCCCATGTACCTGCTACATTCCAGTTACCACTTGCTTTGCTTCTGAAATAATCGGTAGCTAATGTAACAGCTTCAGGTGTTGCTGTTGTTATTACTCCACTACTCCAGGAACTGCCCTTCCTTGTAAAAAAAGTAAAATGATAGGTGGTTCCATTGGTTAAACTGGTTACTGTTTGTGATGAGGTTGACGCTTTATAAACCACAAAACCACCATCAAATCCTGTTCCTGAACCAAAAGCCAGGTTTCCTGTGTATGCTGACCCATCGCCTGATGGAGTTGCTGTGACAGCGCTTCCTGCTTTGGCAACTATCATGATTTCATCATAACAAGATGGATTTGTCCAACTTACCACAGATTGAGCATTACCATTGGTTGCGCCTGTACCCGAAACATTTGAAACGCTAATAGCAATTGAAGTGGTTGGGCCATCATTGGTCAAACCGCTTGAGTTGGTTGTCGAAAGTGTCACATTTCCTGTTTCAGTAAACTGTAGATTGGCAAAATTAGCCACACCTGACCCAGCGCTCATTTGGTAATTACTCATTCCAATACTTCCACTGTTGGTAAGCGTTACCTGACCGGTGAAATCCAAATCGGTATTATCATTGGCATCTCTGGCTGTAACTACAGGAGGTGTTGTAAGGTTGGTGTTTGGACAGGCAGTAATTGATGGAGAAGTAGTGAAAACAATTTTTGTTGCCGTTACTTCAATTCTGTTAAAGTCACCGGTTGCCGTTGAAGCTGCTCCTCCTGCATTACCAGTTGCAAATCCTGAACCGGTTGCTGATGCTGTGGCAGCACTTACCGTGTAAGTGATTTGTTGATTATCTGTTACTGTTCCCGTGAAGGTAACCCGTAACTCAAAATCTTTGGTTCCGCCGTCAGCGGCAGAAAGTGTAAGTCCACTGAAGGCTATTGTAATTGCTCCATTAACGGCAACTTCACTTACATTGCTTGTGCCATCAAATAAAGCCGCTGTACGTATTGCCGTGAAACCACCGGTTGAAAAACTGATTGCAGTCAATGTAGTTCCAAGGTTATCCCCGTCGGTTGTACCAGCGCCGTCACGGATGGTTAACCCATTTACACCAACTGAATTTCCTGTTGTTAACGTTGATGTTGTTTGATAGCTCGCATAAGCTACATTGGAAGTAAAGGAATATCCACTGGCATTAGTAATATCCGATGCTGATGAAACAGTTCCGGTTCCAGTCAGGTTAATGATGTATGGATTTTCGCTACCCGTCGCATCATTATTATCTATGCTGATTTGAGCAGTTTTAGCTCCCTGGCTGGTTGGGCTAAAAGTAATGGTAAAAGTGGTGGATCCCAGTGCTGTAACTGGTGAAATTGTTGACGTTTGATCAATAGTAAATTCCGATGCATTGGTGCCACTTATGGCAACTTTCGGTGTACCGGTCAATGTTAGGTTAGCGGCACCTGTGTTTTGAATGGTAAAGGTTTTTACCGATGAGTTGTTACCTGAAACTACACTACCAAAGGCAAAAGTACTGGTACTTAGATAATCAGTGCTGCTTTCCTGTATATTAATTTCAGGCTGAGGATCAGTAATATCGAATGCACTGCTTGTAGCATCTGTAATTCCAGAAGATGCAGCTGTTAAAATGAGCCCTGTGCCTGATGCCGTATGTACTAAGTTTGAAAATGTTGCTACATTGCTTGCCCAGCTACCCGAAACTGGCGAACCTGTTAATGTGCCTGAGGATGTAGCGGTAACTGCAGTTGAATAATCCAGATCGGTGTTATTGTTCGCATCAACAGCTTTAACAGTTGGATTAGGTGTCATTGCCACATCTTTTTGTGTGTTTGTAGGCTGCTGGATGAAAACCAGCTTAGTTGCTGCAACTACAATCCTGTTAATGTTTCCGGTAGTTGAAGATGAAGCCCCACCAGCATTTGCAGCCGCAAAAGTTGAACCTGCCGCATTTGCTGTAACCGAAGTTACAGTAAGTTGAAATTGTTGGTTATCAGTTACTGTGCTGTTAAAACTAGCTCTTATCGAAAATGTTTTGGAACCATTATCGGTAGCAGTTAAGCCTGTTAATGACGAGAAAGTTACCGTCCCTAAACTGACTGCAACTTCTGCTATTTCGGTTGCAACATCGTAAATGGCCAACCGCCTTATATTTGCCCAATTGGAAAGGGAAAAGGTAATAGCTGTTAAATCTGTACTCAAAGCATCGGCATCGGCAGAGCCACCGCCATCGCGAATATCGAATTCTGCAACTTCAATATCATTGCCATCATTGATAATATTGGTTGATTGATAGCTGCCATAGGCTATATTGATTGGATAAGTGAAGGAAGTGTTTGCTATGATGTCGGAAGAATTACTAGAACCAGCCACAACATCAAAAGCATTACTTGTACCTGGAATAGGCATATCACCCGATGAGCGGGTAGCAGTAATGGTTTGCGCTGTTCCAGCAGTTAAAGTAACCCCACTAATAGTTACTCCACTTGTTGATGCTGTTATTGAACCTGTAGTTGTGCCCCCAATTGTACCACCGGTTGTGGTTGATAATGCGATTCCAGTTGTATTTGTCAATGCACGTGCATTTCCATCCAAATCTTTTGCCGTAACTGTAACACTAAATCCAATGCCAGCGGTTTGGTTTCCAATTGCTGAAACAACCAATTGAGTTGTAGGTACAATTTCACCTGTACTTAGCTGAGAAGCTGCATAATTATTTGTACCATTATTAAATTTTATTTGTGATAACTCAGCAGTAGTAAGTGAGGCAGTACTGCCAATAAATACCTTTGGAGCAGCAGTAACAGCACCGGTTGTACCTAAAACATAGCTACCAGTCCAGCCTGTAATAGTTAATGTTTTTCCTGTAGTAAATGTGCCTTTACTTGTAAAAGTAATAGTTTGGTTTGTGGCTGCCAATAATGCAAGGGTCGAATTATCTGAAATATTAATAGATGAAAAGGTAATTGTTCTTGTACTTGCAATACCAGTCGTTGCTAATTTACCTCCGTTGAAGGTACAAGCCCCACTCATGGATAAATTTCCCGAAGGGTTTAATCGTAATTCTCCTGATGTTACTGTTGTATTACCCGGATATGTATTAACACCACTTAGTAATAATATACCCGTTGAAGTTGAATTAACCGTTAAACCAGCAGAACTTGAACCACTAATAATACCACCTAAAGTATATGTTGCAGTACCACCTATTGTTATGGTGCGTGTTGCAGATCCCAATGAAACATTATTTGAAAAAGTTAGAGCACCAGTGCCTGTAGAAACATTTACTGCATCCCCGAATTGGAAATCGCCACCAACTACAATACTTGAAACTGCTGGAGTACGAGCTGTGCTTGTGGTTGGACAGAGAATCCCACCATTAATTGTCAAAACTCCAGTACCCATTGAATTAGTGCCACCAATTTGAATCGTGCCATCACTAAGAGTAAATCCTCCAGTGTAAGTAGCGCCTCCTCCAATTATTAGAGTTCCAGTTCCTAGCTTATTAAAACCAGTACCAGCAGCAGTTGATAATGCTTGGGATCCAAAATTAAATGTCTTCCCACTTGCAACGGTGATATTTGCAACAGTTCCTCCAGTTGCAAGGGTTCCGGTGGCTGTAACAGTAACATTTTCATTTGCTGTAATGCTAGAAAAAGCTGTTGTTGCACCGGTAATTGTGCTGTTTACAACATTAAACACAGCTGGGCGTCCAGAAACCCAGGTAGTATTATATGTCGGCTCAACTGTTCCCCATCGAGTTCCAGTAGTGGCGGTCCAAGAAGCTGCTGAGGTGCTGCCCCAATATAGTGTCTGCCCCCATCCCATCAACCCCATTCCAATTCCAAAAATCAATAATAATAAAACTCGTTTCATAAAATGTTTTCTTTCTGTTATGTTAATCTTTATTTGCTGTAAAGTTTATTGTTTTTTGCTGTGTTTTAAAAGGCATCGTGCTATTGTAAAAAAGCACGATGCCTTTTGCTTAATTGCTCGATGCCTTTTACCTAAAAGCACGATGCCTTTTGGGTAAAAGCACGATGCCTTTTTGCGATCAGGTGGTTTTGGTGTATTGAAACTCGTCAATGGAGTGGTTAAACTCCTTACCGGACCTGAATTTGACGGATGTTTTGGTAATGTTTACCGAGGTAAGGGCTTCGGCAGTGGCTACACCTTCGCTGTTGACACTTACACTAAAACTGCCGAAATCGCCAAGGCGTACTATTTTGCCATCGCCAAGGGCCATGGGCAAAACATTAAGCAAGCCTTCCAAAACTGCCATGGTGTCGGCAGTTTTAACGGTTGCTACTTCGCTAATCATCTTTGCCAACTGGCGCAGCGATACATCGCCACCGCTTACCACCTGTGCATAGTACTTTTTTGGCGCTGCCGGGTTTCCCGGGTTCCCCTTTGGGACTGCTTTGAAATTAATAGGCATAATTGTTTGTTTTTAAATTGTTAATAATATGTTGTTTGTTTCGCAGAGAGCGGAGCGCAGAGAGCAGAGCGTAATCCCGATAGCTATCGGGACTGCCGACTGGCTACTGTTCACTGCTTACTTTTTGTTCGTTGTTTGTTGTTCATTGTTCGTTGTTTGTTGTTTGTTATTGCAGAGGGCAGAACCCAATGCGTATTATTTTATTTTAAACGTTCAATTTCTTCTTTTGTAAGTCCTGTAATCTTTATTATCAAATCAATGGGTAAGCCTTCACTTAATCCGGCTTTGGCTGCATCAGTTTTTCCTTTAATTTCTCCTTCTTCAAAAGCAGTGTCAACTGAATTTTTAATATCTCTGTAAGCATTTAAACTTTCCTGATATTGTTTAAATTCATTAGTGTCTAATTTCGCAATTTCAGCGGTTTTAAACAGTTTCAGGAAAATACCTTCTTTTAATTCAACCGGTATTCGATCAAGTTTATTCAAATTTCGCAGTACAAATAACCATTTATCGAATTTAGTAACAAGTTGGCTTTCTGTCTTGTTAAATTTTGGCATTTCAAAGTAAATGAACGTCAATTTATCGTAAAATACTTTGTTGGTTTCGATGTCTGATAACTTTACATCGTAGCGGTATTTGTCGGGTTCGGCCAGGTCGTGGTCGAAAATGAAATCTAAAATTGCTATGGTGTAAACGTTTTTAAGCTCAAAAGTCCAGTTTTGTCCTACTATGGCTTGTTCCTGAATTGGAAAGGTTGAATAATAGAGTGTACGGTCTTTGAAATATTTCTGCTTTGTTTTTTGTAATTCAACGATGAATTTCTCACCTTTTTCGTTTGTGCAGTACAAATCAAAAATTGCTTTTCGTTCGTCTTTCGAAATGGGTAATCGTTCGTTTGGCAAATAGGATATTTCTTTTATCTCACCCTCTGTTTCTCTAAGCAATTCATTCAGGAAATCGAGCAGCAAATCCTTGTTGGGTTCTTCCCCGAATAACCTTTTAAAGCCGTAGTCGGTAAAAGGATTGAGATATTTTTCTTTAAATTCGATCATTTTAATATTCTTTGTTTGTTGTTACAGATGGCGAAGCGCAGGGGCAATGAGCAAAGCGTAAACGCTACTGCCGACTGCCGACCCCCGATAGCTATCGGGGCTGCCTACTTTTTCAATTGTTCGTTGTTCGTTGTTTGTTGTTTGTTGTTTGTTGTTTGTTGTTTGTTGTTTGTTGTTTGTTGTTTGTTGTTGCAGAGCGCGCCCCGATAATCCCGATAGCTATCGGGATCGGGGGCAGAGAGCAAAGCGTTAGGAGCTGCTGCTTACTGGCTACCCCCGATAGCTATCGGGGCTGCCTACTTTTCACTGCTTACTTTATTCATTGTTCATTTTTACAAGATTACAGGATTTCAGGATTAACAGGTTTTTTTTCCATTCTCCCCTTCACCGTTTCTCCCCTTCTTCCACTCTTTCATTTTTCCATCATTCCATCATTCTTTTTCCATCATTCCATTCTTCCATCATTCCATTTTTCCATCATTCCAACATTCCACTGTTCCCTTCTCCTCTTCTCCTTTTCCATTTCACAAAGCCACTGCCGACTGGCAACTGCTAACTTTTTATTTTGCGTCTTACACTTCAATTACTTCTTCCAGTTCTGTTAACGAAAACCGGAATTGTTTCGAGATTTCCTGATCGTCAACTACCGGAGTTATGGCCTCGATCTGGTTAATAATCGTTCTGATAATTTGATGAATCCTGGGAGTACTAGCACTTAATCGAATGAGTTCTGATACTAACTCTTTCAGATAATCCATTTTACGAGCCTGATATTGTTGTAACATCATTTCGTCATTGTTGCCCTTGTGCAGTAATATCATATTGTCAACCTGACTAATCTGGTGTAATAAATCCGATATTTTGTTGCTAAATCTTTTCATGGCTCATGTTGATTTTGATAAAACCTTTGTTCATTTGTCTGCCTTGCCGATCAGGCTTTGTTTTTAGAAACTGATGCATCCAATAGAGATTATCCGATTTGGCAAATTTAGCATTCTTATGATCGGCAGAATAAGTTTTAACAATGTAGGCATCAACATCATAAACAGCCTTTGAAATGGGATAAGCAAACGATTTCAATCCGGATTGGTGCTTCTCAACGGTTCTGAAGTCAATAAACGAAACGAGATCAACATCATTTGGTTTAAAGGCCCTGGTTACAAAACTGCCATTAATCCATTGATAATAGTCGTTAGAAATTATTTCATTTAGTTGTTTAACATACTTGAGGTATGATGTGAAGAGCAGATGACGATGCTCTTTATTACGCATGCCTGCAACAAAATGCCTTTCAAACGTAAAAAGGTCAGTTTCCACGATGTCGTAGGGGAGCAAATTACCATATTTATCAAACTCAATCAATTTCTTTCGGTTTAATGTTTGTTGTTTGTTTTTTTCGCAGAGAGCGGTGCGCAGAGGGCAAAGCGTTAAGAGCTACTGCTTACAGGCTACTGGCTACTGGCTACTGCCTACTGTTTTGTTTGTTGTTCATTGTTCGTTGTTTGTTGTTCATTGTTCGTTGCAGAGCGCTGAGAGCAAAGCGTTAAGAGCTACTGCCGACTGGCTACTGGCTACTGTTCACTATTTACTTTTTTTCGTTTTTACAAGATTACAGGATTAACAGGATTTTTTTTCATTCTCCCCTTCACCATTTCTCCGTTTCTTCCCTTCTTCCAACATTCCATTATCCCATCATTCCATTTTTCCAACATTCCATTCTTCCATTGTCGAATTGTCGAATTATCAAATTGTCACATTCTTCCTTTATCAAATTATCACATTATTCCCTTCGTCCATTATCATTCTTTTCTTGTCCTGGTAAAATTTATAACTTCCGTAAGCCATTCCCAACATGGCGAGAACAAAGATGCCTTCGCCAACGGGTGCACCGCCGCCCGGAATGTCGCCAACTTCACCGTGGGTGGGAGGTGGTGGCGGGTCGTCGGCAAGAGCTGGAATACTGATCAACAAGCCTGACATCAGGATAAGAACTGCTGCGAATTTTATAGATAGCTTTTTCATTGTCGTAGTTTTTTTGATTGTGCTTAGTTGATGAATATTTTTTGTGAAACCACCGCAGTCCCGGTATTGATCCTCACAACGCAAATCCCTTTGTATCCATCGGCAGGTATAGATAACCGTGACGAAAGATTGATTTGTTTGCTGTAAAGTTCCTGACCAAGCAAATTAAAAATGCCAATGGTTACATTTCTCAGGTCATTTCCCGAAGGATTTAAATAAATTGTCCTGCCATCACTGTAAATGCTAACGGGGCTTATTACTGCAGGATCGTTAATCCCAAAAGTACCGGCAAAATGTAGTTTGAAACGGGCAGGGTCATCAGCCGTTGAGGCAGCAAAAGTATAAACCGGGTTTGTTATCAGGTTTTGAATCTGACTGGTTTTGATATCTTCGAGGTTAATAATAGTACCTGAATCAAAGGTTTCGAGCTGGCTGGCTGTTATCGAATAATTACCATCAACACCGGCTTCGAAACTTAACGGAATTGTTACCGCCTCTGGCAAAGCCATGAAGTTTATCGAATAATCCTCGCCATCTTTTGGCATGTAGAGGCTCGGTGCAGCTTCGTACATGCTGTTCCATTTTGTGGCTCCACCCTGGGCATTGCTATGTCCAAATTCGACGATTATTTCATCGGAATAGGCATTAACATTACCTGTAACTTTTAAACGCAGGCTGTTTGATAATGCTTCGACCGATTTGAGATAGGCAGGATTTTGGTGAACTCTTACTGAATTATTCATCGAGAGGCTACCAGCCGGATTAGTTGCAGTAACCATAAAACCCTGGCCTGCCGGAATATACCTTGTTACACCAAGGGTACCTGCATCCACTAAATTGTCCGAATTGTAAACACCATAATTGCCGGATGCATCGTTGAAAATCCGCATGTCGTATCCACCACCTGCGTTTTGGACAACAAAACTTCGTGTCCAGCCTGATGCTGCCTTCCGGTCAATTGCTGATGCATAAGGATTTCCAACCAGGTTTGAACCATTGTATGAAGCAGCACCCGAGTTGGTTAAAGGAATTGTAACTGTACCCGTGTTGAGGTTACCTACAAAATTCTTTGTTGGGTTTAGCGCTTGATAAGCTACCAGATAGCCGCGACCAGGGACAAAACTGGTTCCGCCATTTTTAGTAGCGAAATTGGCTCCCTTTTCATTGATCCATGTTCTTGTTGATTCATCCCATAAAAAGAAATCGTAAGCACTTCCGGCAGGTGTAAACTCCTCACCCGAAATATCCTGTGCTGCCACCGGCGACGACAGGAAGTGCCAGTTTAATGCTACACCGGTAATATACCGTTCAACAGTTGCAGGTACATCAGTTGTTCCATTGATTAACGAACCTGAGCCGGAAGCATCGGATTTGATGACCAAGCCTGTGGCTGTGGCATTGTTGGTGAGGGTGCCGGTGACGGTGAGGGATTGGGTGCTGCCCAATGTCAATTTTGCAGTTGAGCCAATGGTCAGATTTCCAGAAACGGTGAGAGTACCGGCATTTGATATCGTCAAATCAGAAGTACCTGAAACGGTTAAATTATTAACAGCTGCTGGCAAATATGACCCGGTAATTTGGGTGCCAGAATAATTAAACTCATAGTTTGCATTTGCAGAGTACGAGGATAATCCTCCAGATGTAGTATTATTTCCATTCAAACCATTAGCGTGGCCTGATTTTATTGTTGCTCCTGTTTGCACATCAAAATCACCGGAACCACTTACAGCATAAGTACTGGCGTCAAAAATAGCAGAAGTTCTAACAGTAACTGTTCCATTTATCACTTTATCTGAATTCAAAGTGACCCCATTAGCATTGTTAATATCTAAATTTTTGGGGGCAATTGTTGGAGATGCAGGAAATTCTGTATTTGCTGTTGTTTGAGATGTAGAGCCAGCATATTCAAGCGTGGAAGCCACACCGTAAGTTAAGGTAAAAGCGCCTAAACCTAAACTTGTGGTAGTTCCTGCCATTGTTAAGGTTCCATTTACAGTTGTATTTACCCCAAGTGTTTTTGCAGAAGTTCCGGCTAATTTTAAGTTTGTGTATATGTTTGGACTTGCTCCTGAATTAGTTAAAACGGCTAAAGTTTGAACGCCAGAAGCACTATATACAACGGTACCTGGAAAATTTATCGTTGTCATAGCAATAGTTGGAGCCGCTCCAGTTAAAATTAAGGTGCCATTAACAGTTAAAGTACCACCAGATGCTGCATTCGTACGAGTAATAACAGCACTTGACCCCGTACCTGACATAGAAGAAGATACAGTAGCGCCACTTTGAATAGTAAAATCGCCTGCAGTTCCGTTATCAACATTAATTTTTACAGAAGCATCAAGTGAACCTGAATTTATTATCCAGGATTTTGCTTTAATTGATTTTGACAAAGTTGCTGTCTGACCTGAATTTAGACTAATATCAACTGCAAATGCAGTAAGCGCCCCTGAGTTACCGGCACCCCAATTCGTAGTAATGTCGCGCGAGTTTCCAACAATTTTTAAAGTCCCTGAAGAGCCAGAAGTCGTAATTATCATATTTGAAACGGTATTATCACCTATTCCTGGAACTGTCCCCACTGTACCATAATAACTACGTAAAGAACCATTTACTTCGAGTGTAAATGTTGCCAATTGTAGAACACCATCAGCTCCAGAGCCGCCTGATGAAGTACCATTAGAAACATTTAGAGAGTTACAAGCCTCATTCTGCGTTAAAGTTATTGTATGCCCGGTTTGAATATAAACAGTATTATTACCTCCGGGCGTTGTGATTGCTGTTGTCCATCCGGTGGAACCATCGGCTGAACTTTCCCATGTTCCTGCAACATTCCAGTTACCGGTAACTTTTGACCTGAAAAAATCATTGATTAATGCCGGTGTTGCTGTAGCCGTTACCCCTGAGTTCCATGAAGTGCCTTTTCGGGTAAAGAAAGTAAAATGATACGTTGTGCCATTGGTCAGAGCGGTTACTGTTTGGGTTGATGTAACTCCTGTATAGAGTATGTAACCTCCGTCGTATTCAGTTCCTGTCGTACCAAAAGCAAGATTTGCAGTATAGGATGTACCATCGCCTGTTGGTGTTGCCGTAACCGCACTTCCGGCTTTACCGACTATCATTATCTGGTCGTAGCATGTTGGGTTGGTCCAGGAAAGAACCGATGAAGCATTGGCTGTACTTGCAGCCTGACTTGTTACATTACCAACACTTATTACAATGGAAGCTGTAGGGCCGTCATTGGTTAAACCGCTTATGTTTGTTGTTGACAAAGTAACACTTCCTGTTTCGGTAAATTGAAGGTTTGTAAAAGTTGCAACACCGCTTGATGCGCTCAATTGATAACCAGTCATACCAATAGCCCCGCTATTGGTCAGCGTTATTTGTCCTCCAAAGTCTGCATCAACGGCACCATTAGCATCCAATGCTTTTACTACAGGTGCAATGGCAAGGTTTGTATTTGGGCAGGCTGTGGTTGAAGGCGCTGTTGTGAAAAGCAGTTTCGTAGCCGTTACAGCTACAGTCATCGTATTCCCGGTTACTGGCGCACCAAAATCGGTGGCAAAAGTAGAACCTGTGGCGTCGGCAGTAAAGCCGTGCGATGTCTGGCTTACTGTGAATACCATCGTAGCCTTATCAACTATATTAGTGGTATTAAGCCAGATTTTCAAAGTAATATCCTTGCTGCTGTTGTTTGCAATGTCCAGGTTTCCGCTTGTTATTGGAAATGTTATATCAGCATCAGTAATAACAGGTGTTCCGGTTGTTATTTGGGTAAGGCCATCCCAAAGACCAGCGCCTGCAATGTGATCAGTCCAATCAGCTGAACCGGATGATTTTTTAATTGTTACCTGGGTAACTTTAGTTGCTAAAGCATCTGTTGTTCCTAAGTCTTTAATTTTGAAGTTAAATACCGTTATTGCTGAGCCAATTGAAGTTGCAGTCGAAGCAACGTTGCCAGCTGAGATTTGAGATGCAGGGGCATCAACTTTGGAATCAGTATCGTTAGGTAAATAGGTTGTCGCATCCGCTCCTGGAACAGAACCATCAGTTTTGTAATTATAAGTTGAAGCATTAACTCCATCCCAGTTGTAAGGGAATATTTTGAAGTAATAATGTGTGCCGGCAGTTAACCCGGTTATGCTTTTTGATAAATCGGCAGTGTTGGTAATAATTGCAGCAACAGTGCCGGTGGGGATCGAATTACCGGCCGAATATCCTGTGCCATCTGAAGGCAGGCCGGTAGGTGCAGAATTTATATTTTGCAGAATAAGATATCCTGCGCAATTTGCTATCGTGCTTGCTGCGCTGAAAGCAAGGTCAATTTGAGTTTGCGAGATTGTTGAAGCAGTGAAAGATGAAGGATGGTTTGTAGGTTCTGTGGAAAGCGTGGTAAACGAAACATTTGTTCCATAACCGGTTCCACCTTCATTGGTAGCATAAGCTCTAACATAATATTGTGTCTGTGGGTCTAGGCCGGTTATTGAACTAACGTAATCTGCAGTCCCGGAACCATCATTTGTAGAGCCTAAACCTGGTAATGTTGGCGAAGATGTTGTGTTCCAAACAACACCTTTTGCTGAGATCGTGCCGCCATTGGCATTTAGCGTTGTCCCGCCACTTGTTGCGCTGCTTATGGTAATATTTGTTGCGGCATTAGTGGTGGCGATGCTAGGAATATTAGGCCAGGTAGTGGCATTTGTGCCTGGAATAGTTGCGGCAGTATAATAATTGTAAGTAGCTGCATCGGTTGTATTCCAATTGAATGGCATAATTGTAAAGTAATAATTGGTGTTGGCTGTTAAACCAGTAATATTTGCGGTAGTTGCTGAGGTACTTGTTACTAATGCAGCAACCGTTGCATCACTGATTGTGTTGCCAACAGTGTAGGCATTACCATCAGTTGGGGTTCCGGTTGGGGCAGAGCCTGTTTTTTGAAGGATGATATAACCATCGGCATCTGTAATGGTGCTTGCAGCATCAAATGAGAGGTTTATCTGATTTTGTGATATTACACTATTTGTAAAAGTGGTGGAATGAGCAGAGGGTTCCAGGGAGTGTGTCCAGAAATTTACAGCAGAGCCGTAACTGGTGCCTATTGGATTTGTAGCATAAGCTACAACCTGATAATGTGTTTCATCGCTTACACTAACAATACTTCCTGTAAATGCACCAGTTCCAAAATCTCCTGATTCGGTACTATGGCTATCACTAATATCAGGAACAGGATTAGCATAAGCATCCCAGCATACGCCTCTTGTAGTTGAATTTTGGCCTCCGGTAGCAGTAATATTTCCATTGCCGGTGGCTGTTAATGTTCCAATTGAAGTTACAGCCTGGGTGGTAACGGTGGGGGAGATGTTGCCAGCTGGGGTAATTTGTACTATTACATTATCAAAAAAGGCTGTTTGGGAAGCAGTTGTTGAACCCTGCCAATATCCGCCCAAATAATCAAGTGATGTTGATGTGTAGGTATTTTCTATTGCTGTTCCTTGAGATATTGGCGTTCCAGTTGTTGGATCTGTGAAAGCCGATATTCCATCATTTCTCAAAAACAGCTCCCATTGGTTATTTAAAGGATTGTAAGTTACTTTAACACTCAAATAATCTAAACCAAAATCAGTTAATCCAGTTGTATTTGAAACAATAATTCCAGTTTGGGTTGCAGCCAGGGTTTGGATACCACCAGTATATTTAACTAATCTTACAGGATCAGTACTTCCAGTCCCACCTAGTACAACAGCATATCCATTACCCGTAGTTGCAGCAGCATTTGCAGTCCCACCAAGTATGAATCCAACGCCGTAACTTGCAGAACCAAAACCTGAAGGATCAGTCCTTATTTGTCGCATGTTAAAATACCATGTAACTAATCCTGTATTTGAACTTAAAGTTGTATTGTACGGGCTTGAAAAACTAGAAGTGCTTGCATTGGCGAATACCCATCCCAAAACATTGGCGGAAGCACTGGCATCATTAGTCAATTCAAGTTGTTGAGGAGAAGTATTCCTTCTAGCACCAAAATCAACTCCTGACCTGTTAACTGACCAGCTACTTGAACCAATCACTCCTGAGGTAGTATAGGAAGTACTTGAATTAGTGGAAAAATCGTCTGTAAAAACAGTCACCTGCCCCCACCCCATCATTCCAACTCCAATTCCAAAAATCAATAAAAGTAATGTTCGTTTCATAATGTTTGAATTTTGTTTGTTTGTCATTTCTTTATCTTGCCATAAGGCTAATTTGCTGTATTGTTCCGTCGGTTTTGTAATCAATGCTTCCACCGCTGCCGGTGTAGCCATATATCTTAAAGTAATAAAGGCTGTTTGGGGTAAGACTTCCAAAGATGCACTTCCCAAGGCCGGAAGCTACATTTTTGTTCGAGAAATCATCGGCTACGCTTGTTCCGTCAACCGGGTTAGCAATTGCCGCAAAACCTGTGCTGCTCATCCTCACGAGGTAGCCGTCCGGAGTAACTGTTCCGGTAGCGTCGGCCCAGTTTAGCGTAATACAATGTGCCGAAAAATCCGCCGCATGGTTGGCAGGTTCGGCAGCATAAGGCGCATAGCCCGGCCATATCAGGTTTGCATATTCCGGATGGTCGATAAACGGGTTGCGGTTGTGCTGGTATGAAGTATAAACGGTGTTGTTGCGGTCGGTTTCTTTCTGGCTCACCGGGTCGGCATAATGCCAGGCCATGAGCATTTGCAGATACCAGCTTTCAAAGGCGGGATAAGCCGTTGCCACAAGCACAGCTTCGGCATTGGCATCATTTGAATGCCAGTTCGCAATCAGGTCGGCATATCTTACAGCCATGTAAAAATGGTTTCGGGCAAAATCGCCCTTGTATTCGTCGATGGGTTCAAAAACTACTCCGGTGTAGCCGGGATAGCTGCATGGCCCTACTTTGCTGCCGTTGCCCGAAGTGTAGGTTGGGACACCCACTTCACCAAAGGGGTAATTGCCCCGCGCACCATTTACTTTACCATCGGTAGGCACCAAATGGAAAAGGTCGGTGTACATGGGCGTTGCATCATTAAACCAGCTTTTCGGAAATGAGTGTTCGCGGTTGTAGCAATCGCATTCGTTGGTATAATTTCCGCACTGGTTGGTACCAAAAGTAAAAGTGCAGTTCGAATACATGTCCCATACTTTGCCACCTGCATTATCATCGGTAGTCTGGAAAGCCGTCCAAAGGCCATCATAGCTGATTGAGGTATGATTGTCGATAATATTCTTCAAAGCCGTCTGGAGGGCAGCCTCTGATAATCCGTTCGCAGGATCGTAATATCCCGAAGGTGGTTGTGATAAAAGTGTAGTTGAGCCTAGAAAAGACAGAAATCCCAGTAGTACTATTCTAAAAGATAAATGCATATTAAAAATTTATTGAAGTGGACAAATGTATGCAAAAGATTATTTTGAGGAGACCCGAAATTCATAATTTGTATTAATAAATTGTTAACAATTATAAATATCGGATTTCCTTAACGAATCATTGTTTTCCAGTAACTTAGCAAAGCCTTGCAGTATGTACGTTTGTCGCAAAATCAGGCAATAAATTTAAGGTGTAAAAGCTTGATTGCGCAGTTTGATTGCCGTAAATATGGTATTTGAAGTTAGGAGTATTTAGAGTGCCTAAAGTACTTAGAGTGCCTAAAGTACTTAGAGTGCCTAAAGTACTTAGAGTGCCTAAAGTACTTAGAGTACTTAGAGTGACTAAAGTACTTGGAGTGACTAAAGTACTTAGAGTACTTGGAGTGACTAAAGTACTTAGAGTTGGTGGAAGCGTTCAGGGTTGTTTAATAAGGTTTACCGATAAGAATAAGGTTTCCGTTTTTGAGCGAAAACCGTCGGGAAAACGCTTCCTTCGTACAAATCTGAACCCCCGGAATTTTCTTTCAGGTGTTGATCATTGGCAGAGTGGAGCAAAATCCGAAAAACGTTTTGTTATAGGTTTTGATAAATCCTTCATCAAAAATGCTTAAAATTGCATCAAAAAAAATCATGAAAACAAAACGTTTGTTTGCAGCCATCAAAGTTCAGCCTGATCCAAACCTGATCAGCGTTTATAACAGCCTGAAATCGGCACTCCGTCACGAGAAAATTAACTGGGTTAGTGAGAAAAACATCCATATCACGCTTAAATTTTTTGGTGAAACTCCCGAAGAGAAGATTGATGAAATTTGTGAAGTGTTCGATGATATTGCCACTCGTCACAAGCCCTTTAAATTAACCCTCGAAAATATCGGCATCTTTGGAAGCAGCTACGAACCGCGGGTAATCTGGTTTGGGATGGCGAAAAGTGAAGCCGTCGAAAAACTGGCTGAAGATGTGATACTGAAGCTGAAAACGATCGGTTTTGAGCCTGACGGACAGCATTTCAGACCACATCTTACCGTTGGAAGAATCCGTCAGGTCATCAGCAAAAAGCAGTTCCAGCAGACCATCGATACCTTTAAAAATACGTTTATTCAGGATATTCAGGTTACCGGTTTCGAGCTATACGAAAGCATTCTGAAGCCACAGGGGCCGGTTTACCAGGTTGTCGAAAGTTTTAACCTTGGCGATTAACGGGGTTGAGATTCATGAAACCTACCAGGTTTGTAAAACCTGTGAGGTGGGGTGTTAAATTTGGTTTTGTGTTTTTCGTTCCATTTTTTAGTAATACTTTGTCATATCAGCTATTTTATAAAACATTGTCATAAAAGAGATTTCTCAGTCGCTTCGCTCCA
>CAJATL010000410.1 GCA_903944895.1 uncultured Bacteroidota bacterium | reverse complement strand
TATCTGACTCCTCAAAATCCTGCTTTGCCAGTGATGATGGACGAAATCACCGATAACAATAATCTGGTAATTATGCTCAGCGAAAACGGTGTTTACTGGCCATCGCAAAACTATAACACCATCGGCAACTGGAATGTGGAGAAGGGTTATAAAGTAAAGATGAACAATGCACAGGAATTTACAGTCCGGGGCGACACGCTCACAAGCCGCAGCCTTTCGCTAAGTCAGGGATATCACATTATTCCGGTGCTAAGTAATGTTGGATGCCCGATAACTTCGGTTTTTGCTGATCCGCTTAACGACATCTTTTTCATGTTCGATGTAAAAACAAACGCGCTCTACTGGCCACAGGGAGAGATTTTCAGCCTGACCACCCTCGAACCAGGAAAAGGCTATGTTGCCAGTTTAAACAAAGCCGTAACACTCACATATCCTGCCTATTCAGGGCTTAAAAACGGAATAATTACCGACAACACCGAGCTGGAAATGAATGGCCCGTGGGCTTTGGTTCGTACCGGAGATGTTCATTTTATTTCCATTAAAAATGAGGCAGTGAAAAAGCTTGAAAACGCTTCCTTTATCGGCGCTTTCGATAGTTTTGGAAACTGCATCGGCTATGCCGAAGTTGATGGGAGAGGGGAGAACTACCTGTTAAGCGTTTATGGAAATGATGCTTTTACGGATGGCAAAGACGGAGCCGAAGAAGCCGAACCCATTTCGTTCAGAAGTTACAATTCGGCCACAAATACCGAAACTGAGCTTATCGCTGAGTACAACGCCAGTTTCCCGAATGCTGATGGATTGTATGTTTCCGGAGGACAATCAGCGATAATCAGCTTCAAGGAATCCTCGACCGGAATTGGGGAAGCAGGAATTGCCGGCAATGTTCAGATTTATCCAAATCCTGCTAAGGATGTTATAAATATTGCAACGAAAGGGTTCCGAACCCTTCAAGGGTTCGGAACCCTGATGACCGCCGAAGGCAAACTGGTAAAAACCTTTGCCATAACCGGAAATCAAACCCAGCTAGATGTTCAGGAATTAAAGCCTGGTATTTACATTTTGAAGATCGAAACTGCCGAAAACGTGGTCGTCAAAAGGGTAGTGATACAATAGTTTGTGGCCAAACCTAACAGGCTTTTAAAACCTGTTAGGTTTAAGAAAGCCCCCGGAGTTTACCAAAAAACTCCGGGGGCTTTTTCTTTATAGGGCCGCCATCCCTTCAATAAATTTTCTGATATTGAAAGGCTTCGGGGAATCAGGGATTGCGTCCCAGGCTAAGCGGCCCGCCAACTGGCGGACCGCTTTAACCAAGGTTGGCTATGAAATTCATTTCTATTCGGTTTAATAACTCAGTTCGTGGGGCTCGTGGGCGGCATTACAAATGCCGATGCCGTCTCTATGAGACTTTCTATTTCAAAAGTCAACTCCCCACTTATTATAGATGTCCCATGATAAAGCATGGAAATTATGTACCCATCGCAAAAAGCCTGTAGGCGTTTGTTTAATACATTATCCTATCTCATTCTTTTATTGATTGTTAACTGTTTTTAGGCAGTTCCTGTTTATCAAAATACCACCAAAATCAATGCTGGAGAAGCCTTCATCGCCTTCCCGGATTGCCCTTTCTACCCTCAAAATATGCTCATTTTCACATGTAGCTGTTATTCCGGTATTTACCATACCACCGACAGGTTTTTGACAGGTGGTTTTAGTACCACCGACAGGTTTTTGACAGGTGTTTTATTTGGAATATCTGAATTCTGAGGCGTTATTTGCGGCTCATTTGAAATAAAAAATATGAATGATGATGATGATGGAAAAAACAATGAAAACACTTTCCGGGAAATGGAAGAATACAACCTTTTGCTTCATGAAAAAGCAGAAGCCTTTAAAAAGCTGGCCAAAGTATTAAATGACAATTATGAGCGCCATTTAACCAAAATCCGGCATGCTGATGAAGACACCAGGAAAAATAAACCAGAAACTAAATGAATAATTAATAGAAATCTTACTTTTTGTAATCTAAATTCTAACTTTGATGAAAACAATATTTACTTTTTTTCTTATCCTGACGCTAGTAGCAGGCATTTTTGCACAAACTGCAAATGCACAGATTACCGTAACCGGTTCTGCCGGCAGTGCCGATGGCACCTACACCACCTTAAAACTTGCTTTTGATGCACTGAATGCAGTAACATCAACTCAGGCAGGCAAAACCATTGTTGTTACAATAACGGCAAGCACTACCGAAACCGCAGCGGCAGTAATTAATCCGCCACAAATAGGAGAGTGGTCTTCGCTCACCATTTATCCGACAAGCTCCGGGCTTTCAATTAGTGGCAACCTGGCGTATCCCCTCATTGATTTGAACGGGGCGGATAAAGTAACCATTGATGGCAGGGTAAATCAGGGAGGCTCCAAAGACCTTGTTATTTCCAATACAAGCGTTTCTTCTACAGCAGGAACTTCTACCATACAGTTTAATGCAGATGCCACAAATAATACGGTAAAGTATTGTACCATAAAAGGCTCTTCAATGACAGCAAACAGTGGAATACTTTTTTTTACCGTTGCACTCAGCTATGGAAATGATGGCAACACGATTGACAACAATGACATCACCAGTTGCACCGATGCCTCCCGGCCGCTTAATGCAATCTTTTCTCAAGGATCTGCAGCGCTTCAGGAAAATAGCGGCAATACCATCAGCAATAACAATATCTACAATTTTTTCAATCGTGCAACTACCTCATATGGCATTTATCTTAATACCTTCAATTTGAATTGGACAATTTCCGGCAACAGCTTTTATGAAACCGTCTCGTTTGTGCCAACTGCTGCAGTAGAATACCGGGTGATAAATATTGTTAATACCTATGGGACAAACTTCATTGTTTCCAACAATTACATAGGCGGCAGTGCTGCATCGTGCGGTGGTGTTAATGCATGGAGAAAGACAAATAATTCTTACAACACTTTTTACGGAATTTATATCAACGCCGGAACGGCGACTGCCAGCAATGTGCAAGGCAATACCATAGCTAATTTCGATTATTCAAATTCAGCAACAGCAGCAACCTGGTATGGAATATGGGCAAGCGGCAATGTAAATATCGGCACCACGGCAGCCAATACCATAGGAGCGGCTACCGGAATTGGTTCTGTTAAATTCAACGGTGGTACGACAGGTGAAATTTTTTATGGTTTTTATTTAAGCACATTTTCAGGGATAGCTCAAAACAATACAATTGCTTCCATAACCGCGAGCAATACCACTGCTGGTAATGCAACTAACTTTAATGGCATTTATGTTACCGGAATCTCGCCATGTACCATCGCCGGCAACACAATTGGCAGTACTACTACCGCCAATAGTATAAATGCAAGTTCAGCCTCCGCATCTCAGACACAAACGGTTTATGGAATTTTAAATCTTGCGTCGGGTACAGTAACTATTTCGGGCAACACCATAACTAAAATGACCAATGGAACCACAAACGAAACTGCGTTAACTTTCGGGAGTATCCAGGGCATCAATTCCAGCAGCGGAACCAACACCATCACAAACAATACAGTAAGAGACCTTTCGATAGCCAATGCAAACAATTCGACAACCAATTTTGCCTCAGCCATCGGGATCTGCCAGACCAGCACTTCAGCCGGTCAGACCATTTCGGGCAATACCATCTATAATCTTTCAAACACAAACTCCACATCGGTGACTGGCATTGTTACAGGGATGTATTACAGCGGGGGGACAACCGGGATTAACACCGTTTCCGGAAATTTTATTCACAGCCTGAGTGTTTCATCATCAAGCAATGTTGCGGGGATCAGGGGACTGCAGATTGATGCAGGCACTGCCACCTTTGCTAACAATATCATCTCCCTTGGTTCTGATCTCAACGCGGATTATTCGGTTAACGGAATAATCGAAAATTGCCCGGCTTCGAACAATCCTGATTACTATTTTAATACGGTATATCTTGGTGGAAATGCCGGGGTTGGATCCCAGATGACCCATTCTTTTACCAGTGCAAGCCTCACGAATTTAAAAAACATCCGGAATAACATTTTTATTAACTCAAGGACCGGGACCACGGCAAGACGGCAATGTGCCGTCAGGCTTCAATATCAATCTATATCGGGGACTACAGGTGTGACAATAGATAATAATGATTACTATGCTCCGAATACGGGAGGCATATTAGGTAAAAAAGGGCCAACTTTTACCTATGCAACACTTGAGGCCTGGCAGGGATACACAGGCCAGGATTCCCATAGTAAGGCGGTTAATCCGGTATTTGCCACTGCACCGCCTGCATTGGCAGCCGATTATCTGGCGTTGGAAACGACACTGGTCGCTGCAACAGGCACCGGTATTACTACCGACTTTGGCGGAACTGTTACCCGCAGTACAACGTCGCCGAAAATGGGAGCCTGGGAAAAGGCGGTATCACCGCCTTGTGCCAACCCTAACAGCGGAGGCGAAATAGAAGCCAACCAGGCCATATGTTACAACACCACGCCCGGCACGATCACAAATAAAACCTCACCATCAGGAGAAACAGGAACACTGGAGTACAAATGGAAATCCTCCACAACCAGCGCTACAGCAGATTTTACTGATATTGATCCTGCAGCAACCGGTGAAGGTTATACCTCAGGTGCCCTGACCGCTTCAACCTGGTTTAAACGATTGGTAAGGGTAGATTGCAAAACTGATTGGACGGGCGCTATGGAATCGAATGTGGTGGAAATCACCGTTGAACCTACACCCGTTTCCGGGACGCTGGCAAAAACACCGGATGTTGCCACCGTTTGCGAAGGCGACAATGTTTCGGCAGCATTAACTGTCGGAAGCGGCGGCAACAGCGTGGATTCGACCTATTTCAGGACAAACAACGGAACTACCTGGTCGGTCTGGGCAAATTATATTTCAGGAACAAACATTTCGACAACAGATAAGAGTTCTGTCGAAATCCGCACCAAACGCAAGGCAGGCAATTGCTCTGATGCAGCCTTCAAGACCGAAAGCTGGATAGTAGAACAAACACCCGTTTCCGGGACGCTGGCAAAAACACCAGATGTTGCCACCGTTTGCGAAGGCGACAATGTTTCGGCGGTTTTAACTGCCGGAAGCGGCGGCAACAGCGTTGATTCGACCTATTTCAGGACAAACAGCGGAACTGCCTGGTCGGTCTGGGCAAACTATGTTTCAGGTACAAGTATTTCGACAACAGATAAGAGTTCTGTCGAAATCCTCACCAAACGCAAGGCTGGCAATTGCTCTGATGCAGCCTTCAAGACCGAAAGCTGGATAGTGGAACAAACACCCGTTTCCGGGACGCTGGCAAAAACACCGGATGTTGCCACCGTTTGCGAAGGCGACAATGTTTCGGCGGCTTTAACTGCCGGAAGCGGCGGCAACAGCGTTGATTCGACCTATTTCAGGACAAACAACGGAACTGCCTGGTCG
>CAJATL010000409.1 GCA_903944895.1 uncultured Bacteroidota bacterium | reverse complement strand
TTACAATGTTATTTCTTTAGCATCCTATCTGTTGCCAACCATTGCCAAAATTAGTGCGAAAAATATTTATTGCAACAAATTTTATCTGTATCATTTGCAAGGGGTTATCTTCGGTTGTTTTTTCATGCGGAATCGCTGCAGATGCAAAAGTTGAAAACCAATTCAAACCATTTTTGCTAAAGTAAAGGTTTCTTCTGATCAAATCCAGCATTTATAGGTATTCTTATCAATATTTTCAACCGGCAAAATTATTTACAGCGATCTGAAAATCTGACTATAAAAGGCAAACCTGACTTTTATGGTTATCTTGAAAAAAAAATAAAAAATGTTGGTGGTATTAAAAAAAATGTATTTTTGCCACGTTCTAAATATGTAGAAAACTGTATGCAAATCTTATCAAACATAGCAAAATGGTGGTGGTGGCACTTCAAAAATGAAGCCGCCGTAAGTTGCCATTGTGTTATCTGAATAAGATAAAGAAAAAAATAAATCACAAAAGAGGCATGTTGTTACGGCGACATGCCTCTTTTTTTATGTCTAATTTTTAAATTTTTATAATCATGAAAAACACGCGTAAATTCGAATTGACCGAAAAAGAAATGCCAACACAATGGTACAACATCCACGCCGACATGCCCAACAAGACCTTGCCGCCGCTGCATCCCGGCACCGGTTTGCCCTTAGGGCCGCAAGATTTGGTTGGCCTTTTCCCGATGGAACTTATCAAACAGGAAGTTTCGATGGAACCATTTATTGATATCCCCGAAGAAGTGTTGGAAATTTATAAAATCTGGCGTCCCAGCCCGCTGATCAGGGCACGGAATCTAGAGAAGTTGCTGAATACCCCGGCAAAAATCTATTACAAAAACGAAAGTGTAAGTCCTCCCGGTTCGCACAAGCCCAACACCGCTGTGCCACAGGCGTATTACAATTATAAGGAAGGCATTAAACGCATCACCACCGAAACCGGCGCCGGCCAATGGGGAAGTGCGCTGGCTTTTGCTGCCCAGTTTTTTGGCATCGAGGTTAAGGTTTTTATGGTAAAAGTGAGTTACAACCAGAAGCCTTACCGCAAATCGATGATGAATGTCTGGGGTGCTGATGTAACGCCTTCGCCAAGCCCATACACCGAAACAGGTCGGAAAATCCTTGCTGAAGATCCCGATTGTCCTGGAAACCTTGGGATCGCGATTTCTGAAGCCGTCGAAATGGCCGCAAAAGATCCGGGAACCAAATATTCGCTCGGCAGCGTGCTCAACCATGTTTTGATGCATCAGACCATTATTGGCGAAGAAGCACTGAAACAGTTTGAAAAGGCACAGGATTATCCCGACATCGTGATTGGCTGTTTTGGTGGTGGAAGTAATTTTGCAGGAATAAGTTTCCCCTTTTTGCGCGGAAATCTGCGAAATGGCAACAAAACCCGCTGCATCGCTGTTGAGCCGACTTCATGCCCGAAACTGACCCGTGGGAAATTTATGTACGATTTTGGCGATTCTGTAGGTCTCACACCGCTTATCCCGATGTTTACGCTGGGCCACGATTTTATGCCACCAAAAATTCATGCCGGGGGCTTGCGCTATCATGGCGCTGGTGCCATCGTCAGTCAGCTTTTAAAGGATAAAATCATCGAAGCTGCCTCAGTAAATCAACTCGAAAGTTTTGATGCAGGAATAAAATTTGCCCGCACCGAAGGCATTATCCCGGCACCGGAATCCACGCATGCCATCGCTCAGGTTATCAAAGAAGCCGAAAAGTGCCGCATCGAAGGAACCGAAAAAACCATATTGTTCAATTTATCCGGACATGGTTTGATTGATCTGGGAGCTTATGATCAGTATTTTGGAGGTTTGCTTCATGATTACGAAACAACAGATGAAGAAATCCGCGAAAGCCTTCAGAAGCTTGAAAAGATTGCTGTTTAATTCAAAAAACCGCAAGCAGTAGGCAGTGAGTAGTGATCCGAAGGGATTTGACTGCAACCTGACTACTGCATGCTTTTTTTAGAGGTAATTTTAATAGCAAAAAATATAGGTACAATGGTAAGCAGAATGATAAATACCGGGAGAAACCATTTCCCCAAACCCTGCTGATTTCCCCGTGAAACCTGAATAGCCGCAAAAACAATGTAAGCAAAGGAAATGGAAAGCATTGCTTTTAGAAACTGGAGCAGACTATAAACTCCTTTTTTTTGCCTGGTTTCGGTGGCAGCATCAAGTTTACCGGAAGGTGTGGTGCGGATTAAAAAATAGTTTAGAAAACTTAATCCCGCATAAATTACGAAACCGATTACCGGCAAAAGCCAGATTGCTTTTTTCGAGCCCCAGCCATCGGCAAATCCGCTGATACCAAAATGTATAGGAATTTCATCGGGTAATCTGGAGTAAAAAAAAGCAGGAAGGCCAACCAGTAAAAGCAGGCCAAGAATTCCGGCAATTTCAAAAATCAGGTCGAAAAGGCCCGTTTTTGGAGTTTCGTGTGTAGTTTTCATACCAAAGTTTTTATTGAATAAGTGCGCAAAAATTTGCAACCTTCAAATGTAAATTAACTTTGGCAATCAGCAATATTTACAGCATTTTATTTTCGCAGCAATTTAAAGGCGTGTGCCCAGGTGTTGGTTTTAAAACCGTAAACTATCCAAACCAGGGCAAGTGGTTCGAGCAGCCGCGACATCTCAATATTTCCCAGGTCGATGGTTTGCCAGCCGAAATCGTCGAGAAAGGATTTTACTGTTTCTTTGGATTTTTGGTCGTTGCCACAGATAAACATATCCGGCTTTCCTTCGGGAAATTGCGGATTGATCATGTGTGAACTTCCAACAATGTTAAAAGCTTTAACCACGTTGGCGCCGGGAAGCCAGTTTTGAACCATTTCACCCGCCGAATCAGTCATGCCAACTGCGAGTTTTGGTGGAACGCCACCCGAAAAATCGAGCGGGTTGGTAACATCAATCACAGTTTTGCCCATGAAATTTGATGCTCCGGCCAGGTCAACTGCGTTTTTGGTTCCCGACCAGGGTGTTGCCAGAATTACCACTTCGCCAAAAACGGCTGCATCGGTAAAATTTCCCAGCGAAGCATTTTTGCCGCCGCCACTGAGCCATTGCTGCACTTTTTCCTGAGTAATATCGCGGGAGCCGAGCATAACCTCGTGGCCATATTTTATAAATCCGGAGGCCAACGTCCTGCCGACATCTCCACTTCCAATAATTCCTATTTTCATAATTTGATGATTAATTTAGATGATTAAATTTTGCTGATAAAAACAACAACAAGACCCAATTGGTTCAATTTGGGTAAAAGGAAACTGCCGGAATGATTTTTTTTAAAACCTCTCCGCTCAGGCATTTTAAATGGCGTTTTTTGTGACCGATCGTAATTTGTATTGAATTGGTTTTAGATTTAGGCCCCGCCTACCTTTGTCGAACTGGTTAACAAAAGTGGGCGGGGTTAATTTCTTTGTTTTTAAAGACTCTGGCCAATGAGCTTGTGGAAATGGTGTTGTGAATTGGTTTTGGATTTCTATAATAAACTCGAAACTATCAGCATCATTTATTTTGAATTTGAAATGTAAAAGGAGATACCAGTTTGCAACTGATGATAGTTGTGTGTAAAGTTACCAATCTGATGATTAAACCTCCAGCGTACAAACACAGTTCCTTTTAGAGAAGAGGGTTTCCAGAAACATAGTATTTCCTGTGAACCGATCCACCTTTTATCGTTGGAATACGCTACTCCATCTTTTGAATGAGTTACTAACTCCGGGTTATTAAATGCAGGAATAAAATACTGGTATTGTGTCGAAAGAGTAAGCCCAAACCTTTCATCCGGGAATAACTGAATACGACCAATTGGATAAAATGTAAAATAGTTGACCCCAAAATCATTAATAATACCGGAGTTAATAATCTGTCCTTCACTAGTGATGACTGAAATTGAATCTCTTACCAAGGTGCGTCCAAATTTGAACCCTAAATCTACCATTGCATGAAATTTACCATCAGGATTATCCAAGAATAATAAGTTCCAATCTAAACCGAGTGAAAGCCTTTGATAGGAGAGAAAATCTAAAGGACTTGAACTTAAGGTAGTATTCAAAGTTTTGATTGCTAAAGAATCTGTTTCCAACGTATTGTCTTTATTTGGCGTGAGGTACCTGTTATTTTCCTCAATTTTAGATATTAGAAATGTGGGTTTAATGTACTGAGCATATCCAATTCCTCTTCCAATACCCAATTTGGCAATACAGTTCCAGGTTTGAAGCCGGATTGTGTTAATAGGGATTTTCTTAGCAAATTCAACTTGTACTAATCCATTTGGATTGTCATTTTCAATACCCATGAAATCGCTGAAAACGATAAATTCGAACAATTTACTACTCTCTTCTTTTCTGAATTCGATCTCCTTTCCACCAAAACTGGAGTAAATTCCATTTTTTGGGCTGTAATCCTTGGCTTGGTGTCTGAGTTTGTAATCAAATACAAACAAATCACCCAACATTATGAAGTAGGATGAGTCGCTTTGCACAGCATCAAATAAAGCAATTTTTTCAAATTTTCTGAAATTATTTCGGGTTGAAACCCCAATTCCGTATTGGTTCTCGAAAATAAAAGTTTTGGGAGTTTTATCACCATCACCTTTCCCAATTACTTTTATAGTTTCAATAAATCCATCCAACACCTCCATTTCAACATCCTCAATTGTTATTTCACCCTTGTCACAATAGCAATTTTCAGTATTTTTGCATGACTCATTATTTTGAGCACATTTTTCATCACTATTACTTCCCTGCCACAGTGTTAAAACTTCCGTAATTTCTAGTTTCCCGATTACCGGCGCTTCTTCTTCTCCATCAAGCAAACTTTCGATACTAATCCTGAAGAAAAGCTCTTTTGCATATTGTTCTATCCGATCCTTATCGAGCTGAGAAAAATTCTGCATCTCAGGGTAAAAAGATTTCATTTTGTAAGTAAAAATTTCAATGAATGAATTTAATTTTAATTTGGTTGCCGTGAATTCAGTATTATTTGAAGCATCATCCAATTGCTGTATGATAATTTTAATGTCACCACTTTCCAACTTTTCAGAGTTCGCAGTATACACCAGGTTATCATTCAACCTGAAGCTTTCCCTATACTCCTGTGCTAAGCCTCTGCTCAAAGAAACTGTCAGTAAAACAACGGTGAGCAAGTTCAAAATGTATTTATTTTTCATGTGAATCATTTGATTAACAGTTATTTTAATATGTTTTTACCCAATTTATTTTGTTATAAAATGTCCAAATCCTAATACGACCTCACCGTTCAAAAAAGTTGATAACATTCTATCTTCGGTCTGAGTAGAAATTCGGCCCACTCTTTTTCTGTTGTCACACCAGGTGGTCAGCCTTTCGTTTGACCTTTGTTGTCATTTTTTGCTGGTTTAGATATTCAAAATCAATTATTCTTAATACACCGCACCGAAAAGCCGAGTTCCTTGTTGTCGTTGTAGCGGAAATGATCGGCAAAATGAAGGTTAAGTAACTGTACCAGGCGTTAGATAGATCGCGTTGCCTGCCAGCAAAATCATTCCGATTAACAGGATAAAATTGATTTTCATAGTTTTAAAAATTTGTTGTGTTTCATAAAAAGTTGTTCTAAAAAAATACGCCTAAAAAGTTTTCAATTTTCAAATACTCGTTTTCGTTGTGCCTACTCTTAGGTTTTTCGGCTTCCACCTCCTGCTTTTTTATGGGTTTCAGGATGACTACCCGTCAATGGTTCAGATGGAATAAATTCCGGCTGAATTTGACAGCGCAAGATTAGTGTTAGAAATCGCAATATGAATACTCATTTTTGAGTATTTTTCATCTTAAAAAGTTAATAAACTGTTAATTTGCAGTGCGATAGGGAGATTTGAGGGAAATATCAGGTTACAGGTTGGAAGAGCCCGTATGTTTTTTTTAGGAAGTTTTTGTTCGGAAAAAGTGCAGTTGCCGAAAACCAGATTATCAGACAATCCCCACCTTTGAAGCTTTGTGCACCATCTCGGTTACGTTTTTACAATCGGCTTTCGAAAGCATCTTGCGGCGATGGGTGTCAACCGTGTGGCGGCTGATAAACAACGTTGCGGCTATCTGGGCACTGCTTTTCCCTTGTTTAAGCAAGCGGAGGATTTCGAGTTCCCTTTTGCTGAATTTATCAAACTCGTGCTGCCAGCCATTATCTTCGAGAAGTATGCTGCCGTGGTAACTGCAAAAAAGCGAAAGATTGACACTATTGTCGGTTTTTACTTTGCTGATGTCGGTTAAAATGTTGAGTGCGCTTTTTGGCAACTTGTCTGCACACTGTTCAAAAATCATGCTTTGCCGCAAAACCTTTATGAAGCTACCGTCTTTTTTTCGGATACGATAGTCAATCTGAGCCTCAAGGACGAAGGGAGTTGGTTTATGTTCACGGGCATATTGGTTGGTGATTTTTACAAGATGCACATAACGCGAGGCATCGTCTGGATGAATATAACCGGAAATAAGGTCCAGTGTAAATTCGTCGTCATCATAGCCTGTAAGCTTTTTTGAGCCTCTTTTGTAAGGGATGTTCATTTGCTTCCAGTCCAACAAATAAATGGCCTGGCTGGGTAGTAACATGTACCGGTCGAGCATGTCAAAAGTTTCCTCCATGCAGTCGGTTTGTCGTAGTTTTTCAGAGTAATTTCTGAAAAAATGGATGTATTGATCGGATGGCTGTATCATAATCTGTTTAATAATTTACATCTGAAATAAACTGAACAAGTAAACGATTAAACTCCTGTGGGGCTTCGATATGTGGTGAATGTGAGGCATTCCGGATAAGCGTTGCTTTTTGGTTCCACAAATCCGGGATGGCTAAGTTTTGGTAATAGTCATAATTTATCAGGCTGTCGTTTTCGCCATGAAAAATGGCCACTGGCAGCTCTGATTCGGTCAAAAGTTTGGATTCATCCGAAACCATTTGACGGGCAAGTGATGCGGGCAATGTTTCACGAAATTCCGGATCGGTGGCTCTGATCATTTCCTTTACCATCGTGAAATGTTTTTCATCTGCCAGAATACCGGCCAGTTGATCGGTTTCGCTTTCAGAAAGGTCTTTCTTAAAAAGTAGTCCTTGCAAAGGGTTTGGAAGAAAGATTTCCTGAAAATTTAGAGGCAGTTTAACAGGTGGTGCCGACCAGATTACCAGGCCGTTGCACTTCTCAACAAAAGGAAGGCACTCCATTGCCACATGGCCGCCCAGCGAATGGCCTGCAAGAATGAAATTCTCTATTCCGAGATATTTCAGCACATAAAGAATTGCATCTCTGAAATAGAAAAGGTTATAGTTTTGTTCTGGATTTTTTACCCTTCCTGACTTTCCGTGTCCCGGAAAATCAATCGCAATCAGACCAAAATCTTTCAGTTTTTCATCCGAAAACTGTTCTTTAAAAGATAGTGAGGATAGCGAATTGCCGTGTAATAAAACAATAGCGGGTTCATCTTTATCACTAACTGTGCAGGATATTCCGATGCTATCGTAAAAACCTATTTCATTCTTCATATTTTTAGGTGTTAATATGTCTGATTGGCAAATCTGTTTTTGTTCATTTAAAATTATGCTGCATCCGTGTATGATTGCTTTGTAAATTTCGAAGCGCGATTAATAAATTTTCATCCCGCAAAAAGAAATCCTTCAGGCATTTCCCAGGTTGGATTAAAGCATCAATCAGGCTTGAATAATTTTTTGTTGTTCTTAACAGGTTCAGCTTTTTTTTAGCTTCGGACCATGATTTTGGAGTTTCAGACTGCCGGAAAGTTTTACTTTTTTCCGACACCAAAAGTGCTTTTGTTGAGCTGTAAGTGGGCTTAGCAATAAGCCGGGCATGGCAATGGTTTTTGTGAATTTGAGAATTCCCCGAACTAATTATAAAGAGCCATAAAATAAAAAACAAACAACAGATTTTCATTTTTTGTCAGATTTATTTAGGAAAAATATTTCTTAATTGCTTGAAACAATTAACAATACTCAATTTATTTTGGTTCGATGAGTTTTTAAAATTAACAAAAACTTAACATTGAATTATTGGGATAAAACAGGATATAATCGTCATAGCCGTCGGTTTTAAAAGGTGATATTCGTTTTTTTTATGAAAAAGAATCCATAGCCCGATCCGCCAACTGGCGGACTGGGCAATGGAAAATTGAAGAACCCATTATTTAAAAAAAACCGCCGGAATGATTATTAAAAATCATCTCCGGCAGTTAAACAATTAACAATTAAACAAACAAAAAACTATCTGCTATAAATCAGCTTTTCGATGCCTGATTTTTCGTCAATTTTCCAGTTTAAAAAGTAAATACCTGGCGTGAGTTTTTGGCTGGTTGCAGCTATTTGACAGGTTACTGCGTTTTTCCCACCGGCCATTTTTCCATCAAAAATTTTATAAACTTCACGTCCATAAATATCAGTCATCATGAAGCTAGCGTTGCAGGCTTCTTTTCCGGTAAAGATAATTTCGATTTGGTCGGAAAATGGATTTGGCGATACCGAAACCAGGCTTTCAGCATTGTCCTTAAAATCATTGATATTGCTTATCACTGTTGAGAATGGCAGAACTTTAACGTTGGAAATACGCTGATAGTCGGTTACTTTAAAAGCGATATTCCAGGTCATGTCGGGTTCGGTGGGGATGCCGTGGAATATTCCATCTGCCGAAACACTCATGCCGAGCGGGAAAGGCTCACTGGCAATCTGTGCTGCAAAATCCGCCGGAATATTTACATTTCCCGAAATTGAGGTGATGAGGTAATTATTGCCATCGCCCTGCGAAATGCCCGAACTCCAGCCTGTAGCCGGGGTGATGGGGTCGCCATATAAAAATTCAATTTTGCCATCTGGATAAAGCGTAACGGCAAAATCTACATCAAAATTTGGTACATCAAATTTGGAAACTTTCCATCTAAAAGTGGCGTGAGTTTCATCGCCTTCGTAAAAAATGCCATCGCCCTGAGCCGGATAAATCATCAGATCGGCGCAATAGCCCGCAATGCAACGGTTGGAGGTGATGGATGCGTCTTCGCGGATATAAGCAAAATTCCCGTCGAAAGTGATAGCACCATCGGTGAGGATTGTTAATTCGTTAAACGATTCTCCATAAAACTGGAAATCAAAATCAATGGGCTGGATGGCAAAACCGTCGTCATCATTGGTGGGCTGCAACTGGTTGGTTGTGATAGCCGGAAAAGTATTGGCGATGGGAGTTTCGGAATATTCCATCTGCAACGACCACGAATAAGGAGGTGTACCTTGCGCCGCTTCGAGCTGGTAACTGTATTCTTCGCCAACTACTGCCGCATCAAGGGTTTCGGTGGTTACCAGCACTTTATCAAAATTAATGGCTTTATTCATCCACAGCAAAGTGGTATCACTATTTGCGATCGGTACATTTGCCAGTTCGCTGATAACTTCTTCGGTGCCGTTGATATAATCAATCAGCGAACAACTGATGATAGCGCCTTCACCTTCAAAATTAGGGTCCTGCTCAACAACCTGGAGGAAAAACCGGGCTTCGGCACCTGGTTCGACATAAGTAAGAAGATCGGTTATATCGAGGCCGATTTCGATGGTTTTATCAGCGTTTGAACTTCCACCCTGCATATAAAAATCGCCACCCTGATAATTGAAAAGCGGGAAACCCTTCATCACATCAGGCTTTGTTGCATTTGGGTCGGTTGAAACGCCAGCCATAATTTTGAGTTTGTTGCGGGAAGTGTGCGAGATTTTTGCTTTTAGCGTGAGCAAAGGTTCTCCATCGGGTTTTGTTTGAACAATATGCACGGCATTGCTCCATATTCCACCGATTTCGATGGGGTCCGCGAGGAGTTTATACATCACGTATGCTTTGCCGCCAAAGCCAAAACTCGTGCCCCAGGAGTTGGCCATGAGCATCCCGCCGATTTCGCAATCTCTTAAATCAACATTTCCGTCACCATTAATGTCGATGTCGGTGGTGTATTGCCCGTCGTTGTTGAAGTCATAACGAATGTTGTCGTCATACCCAACAAAAGTCATGGCATGATCGGAAGTTGTTCCCCACTGCACCACTACTGCTTTTCCGGCATTTGGCGTTCCGGCAGGAAGTGCAGAGATAAAAGCAGCCCCGATTCCGGCACCAAAATTGGCAAGACCTCCCGGCAAAGTGCCGCCATCGCGCGACCAGAGCCATTGTTTGAGGGTATTCAGACCTTCGTAGGTGCTGACATCAATTCCATAAAAATCGAGTGTGCGGTTGAACATCGCGCTGTAATACTTGTCGTAGCCGTACATCCAGCGGCTTTGGCCTCCCGACGACATCCCACCATAAGTGGCAACATTCGGGCAACCGGCTTCACGGATAATCACCCAGCCATCGAAATACCAGGAGCCATCGCCAACGCCATTATTCAGAAAGTTCCAGGTAAAATGTGTCGGGTATTGATTTGTGGTTACGTTGGCCGGAATATTCCGTTCGTAATCAATTTCGTAGGTAAAGTTATAGCCAACACCGCTGGCTTGCCCGCAGGAGCCACCATCCTGACTGAAAATCGGACGAAACCAGGGATTTACAGTATTATCAACCTGCGCAGGAAGATCCCGACTACTGGTTGGATTTACTGGTTTCCACTGAGGGATTTTGTCCAACATAGCGTAATCTTCAGCAGTGAGCGGCCTGAGGCCACCAACAATCCACGGTTCACCGTTTGGATCGGGATTGAGGTTATAAATCTGTGTAAAAGCTGAGAGAGCAAAGACCAAGAGCGCGAGTGAGAGGAGAAGTTTTTTCATAACGAAACTGTTTGTTAAAAAGTAAAATGCGTTGAAAATTATTTGTTTACAAAATTAGAAAATCTGAGGATAAATGGAGTTTTTTTCGATGTAATTATATTAACCACAATAGGCATCCCGATAGCTATCGGGAGGGCACAATAGTTACCCGATTTCGAAATTGATATTTTTTTTGGAATAAATCACAAAACACAAATCACAGAATACAAAACACAAATGCCAAATTTCAAAACACAAATAAAACATCGTTCCGCTAGTTTGTGATGAACTTTGCTTTTAACTTTTCTGGTTTATCAAAGTTAGGTTTCAGATAAGAAAGATCAAACACGGGATATTTTTATTGGAAAATATCAACTTGAGGGCTTATCCAAATCGTCTATTTTTGCCGGAAATTTAAAAGCTACATCATGACTAAAATTACTCTCATTACCGGCGCTACTTCGGGCATTGGCAAAGCCATTGCCGAAAAATTTGCTTCCGAAAAGATTAACCTCATCATAACTGGCCGCAGGGCTGACCGTTTATCTGAACTTGCTACTTCACTCGAACAAAATCATCAGATCAAGGTTCTACCGCTTTGTTTCGATATTCGGGAGCGGGAAGCGGTTGAAAATGCAGTTACAAGTCTGGATGAAAACTGGGCTAAGATTGATGTATTGGTCAATAACGCCGGTCTGGCTGCCGGATTTGATCTTTTCCAGGATGGGAAGATGGATGATTGGGAAAATATGATTGATACGAATATCAAAGGATTGTTATTTATCACCAGATTGGTTGTGCCTGGCATGATTGCCCGTAAATCAGGCCATATCATCAATATTGATTCGATTGCCGGAAAAGATGTTTACCAGCGTGGAAATGTGTATTGTGCTACAAAATTTGCGGTTGATGCGCTCACCAAAAGCATGCGGATTGACCTGCTGGAACACGGAATCAGGGTTTCGCAAATCAGTCCGGGACTTGTGGAAACCGAGTTTTCGAATGTCCGTTTTAAAGGAGATCAGGCCAAAGCCGAAAATGTTTACAAAGGTTACAAACCTTTATCAGGAAACGACATTGCCGATGTTGCCTGGTTTATCTTCAATGCGCCTTCCTTGTTTGAGGTGATGAAGGAATTACCATCATTGTCCGAAAAGCGAACCGTAAGCGAGTCATCAGAACCGATTCTGAACTTTTCAAGCTTCAGTTTGGCTTCGTGAAGCCGCATCCTTTTGGTGAAAAGCGTGTTCAGGAACTCGGTTTTCTGCTCGATTTCGTGAAGCGTAAAATTCTTAATCGCCGGAGTTTCCGGTTTAGGAATTTTCACTTCGGCAGGAGCCGTTGCATTTTGAACGTTCTCAACTTTTGGTTGAGTACTGTCAGCTTTTGCTGCTGAAGCATTTTTCGGAGTTGCATTTGCTGTTCCGGTTGACATCATTGTTCACCGCTGCCCTGCGGATTCATTTTTGCTGCATTGTCTTTTTGTCAGTGCGTTTTGAAAGGCATACTCTTTTGCAAACTTTGGCTTGTGTGGCGGTTTGCGAGGCGTGCAAATGTGTGTGACTTTTGCATGGGTTATTGGCTTACTTTTAATACTTCTAATTTATCATCTATAGGTGTCCTGATGTTTTTCAAATTTGTATAACGATACGGAATTTGACCAATTGATCCGTCTGATATTTTCAAATATTTCCCATTGTCGATTTGTATTTTTTTACCTAACCATATCACTAACCTTTCAGTATTGTTATGTTTAGTAGGCTTTGGAGCATTCAAAATTTCATTTCTATAGATTATATCGTATGATAGGATTTCGTAATAATCTTTGATTCCCTTTTCTTTTATATACGGTGCAAAATACTTTAGATTATTGAATCCAAATCGAGTTGGTTTCTTTTCGCCTGTATAATAAAATGGTGTTTCACTATTTTCAAAACATAGCATATGCTTCTCTGTTGGCACAAAACCAATTAAGACATATGGATTGGGTGATTCGTAAGAACTTTCCTTTTGAGGTGAAACATCATTTAGAACAGATTCTGTATCCAAACCAATAATTGTTTTTAGGTGGTGTTCTAATAAACTTCTATTTGTATAGTCGTTTGGTCGTAAGGGGAATGCACCAATGTTTACCGATTCTATAGATTTGTAATAATCCAAATTTTGAATGGATTCAATTTCGCCTGAGCCTGGAAAAAGGATGTAAGCACCGATGACTTCTTTTTCTGGTTTGTTTTTATCTTTATTTACATAATAAATAGCATCTCTGTATCGGTGCATTTGATTTATAGAATCCTCTGTCGGTAAGTCTGGAGAACCTTCTTTTTCATCCGAAGCCAATCGATATTTAGCATCATATAAATAAGTTAGAACATAATTCTCTTTTAAGTCACTTTTAGTAATTCTCAATACAATGTCTGGTCTTTGATTGACTGTGAATGATTTTACTGTTCGATTTTGAGTAGTATCATATGAAAAGTCGTGGAATAGGTCAATAATTTCTCCATTTGCTTTGTTAAATGAAACTTTGGATTTTATGCCCCGCTCTATTTTAAAAACAAAGTCATCAATTTGTATTTCGGCTAAATCGATGTCATCAGGATTATCCTTTCCTAATAAATTCTGTAATACATTTTTAATTTCAAGGAAGCACCAAATTTGATAAAGGTCAGCAATATTTTTTAATTCTATTTTTTGAATACCTTCCAAAAACTTCAAGCCACTATTAAGCATAATCCAAGACTTATAAATAGTGCTATAGCCCGTTGCCTTTTGCAAAACGAGTGATTCCTGTTTTATACCTTGAAATTCGTCTATTGTCCTAAAGAATGGGTTTGCAGAAATTGTTTCAAACTGTTTCTCAATAGAATTAAGTTCAACTTTGAATGAGTCTGTAATTGAGTTTGAAAAACGTTTTTCAATAAATGATTTTACTTTTTTAAATCTTCTTAAAGTTTGGAAAACAGCATGTTTAAAGAACTTGTTTTCAGATGTATTTGTGCTTAAAGTTTTATATTCAGAACGATAATTCTTATTCGGTTGATGTTTGAATTGAGAATACTCTTCTTCTAATGTTGTTGTCCATTTATTAATTCTGTCTGCCTTTACATACTTCGTTTGCCTAATTATACGACTATGAGGTTTATTTAAAATGAATTTTGACGATTGTATAAACTCATTGTAGAGTCCTCCAAAAACTTGCCACCAAATTAAATCTGTATTTGGCGAATTGCCTGTTTTAAAAGAAGTATATGTCTTCTTTAGAAAGTCGAGAACGAGGTAAGGATATTCTTTTTCAATATCAGAAACTATTTTTTCGTAGTCGCTTCTATAATTAAGTTTTGTTGGAAATATTTCAAACTGAAAGTTGATTTCTCTTGATTGATTTCCCTTCGTATACCTTACAATTAAGTTGCTTTTTCCAAGGTCGTTTCCGAAATTGATTGTGCCAGCTAGGAAGCCCAATTCTTCCCGATAAAAGAATTTTTCTTCAATTTCTTTAAGTTTTGAATAAATGTAAGGCGATTGAACTAATGCTTTGTTTTTAAATGTAATTCCAATAAAGTAGTCTTTGTTTTCAAACATTAACGGATAAGTCTTATCTGAAATTAAAGGTTCTAGAGTCTTACTTTCAAAATTATAAATTGAGATACTCCCTTCATTAACGGAATAGGAAGTGGCTGTTGAAATTTGAGACTGTTTTTTTTTTGCTTTATTAAAAGTAGGTTCAAGATTATTGGATTCAATAACCAATTCAAAATCGATATGTTCTACCCTGATAATCTGCATTATGACCAGAATGAAGTGTATCCACTTATTGAAAGTCGAGTTTCCATTTCTTTAAGTTTGGCATATGACTTTTTGTAGTCAGCCGTTAATACTCTTTTTAAATTACTCAATACTGAACCTGTTTTTGTTTCATCTCCTTCAATTCTTGATAAAATTTTCATGCTTGTCATTTCGTCCAATGCATTTGTCAACCAATTTTCATCCGTTGAATTTAAACTGGCGTAATAGCAATAGATTAAAAATTCGTCTCTAACTCTATAGGCAATTTTGAAAGGTGTACCTTCAAGTTCAGTATTAAGATTTATGAGGAAATCAATAACCTTTTTGCTTTTATCAAATTTATTCACAACTTCAGCACCTGAAGTAAACTCACCTAAAACTTCATTTGATGTAATAAAAGTTTGAGGGTAACTCCAATCATTCTTTGTATTGTCCAAACCAGCGGTTAAGTCAACATTGTTCATTTCAAAAGTCATCGCACGGTCAAGGACTTTTCTACTGAATGAATGAGTGGTTTCATCCATGTTAACTGTACCAATGACCACAAGATTGCTTGGAATACTAATTCCATCCGAAAATTCAAATTCATTAAGACCTAAATCCTTTAATAATTGAGAATAAAGTGCATGATTTTCAAAACTAGCTTTTGAAATTATATAATCTGTTACAATTTTTTTGTCTTGTACTTGTCTTGTTTCTATGATACTCAAATATTCTGCAAAATATTGTTCTACAGGAGCAAGATTCATTTCATCCAAGCAAAGTAAGAATGGAATATCTATGTTTTTCCAAGCTTTTGCGATGAATTGCAAAAAAGAAGTTGTTATATATTTTTCACCGTTTATTCTACTTACATATCCCATTAATTCAGAGGAATCATGCCAATTGGGACGAACAGGAATTAATTCAAAATTTCCTGGCTTTTTCGGATCTATTCTCAATTCTTCTTTTCCACAAGTCTTATAGCCTAATGTTCTTACTAATCTTGATTTGCCTGTCCCTGATAGTCCTGCTAGAAGAATAAAAGGTTTGGTTTTTATGGCTTTTAAAACTGGAATATATTCTTCATTTGTCATTTTATTATTAGCATCTATTTTAATATTACTATCTGATTTGCTTGTAATTCTACTTTACTAAAATAACTTTTGTCAATAATACCTGTCAATATCCAGTTGTCTTTGTCTGTGCCTAATGCGGATATGTTCCATGCAAAGGTCA
>CAJATL010000408.1 GCA_903944895.1 uncultured Bacteroidota bacterium | reverse complement strand
TAAAATGACGAAATTGTAATTAATATGCGTATTAATTACGTAACAAAAAGAAACAAAAAAAACCTACGTCATTGATCGACATAGGTTTGCGCTAGAAAAACAAAATTTCCTTACGTATTGTTATTCCCGTGAAAAGGCGTGATGAAAACAAATGCGACAAAGTACGCTGCGAGTGGTCAGGATGTCTGAAATTTACCTTCAGCCAAAAATGAAAAAAGGCACTCATTTGGAGTGCCTTTTTCGATTAATCCGGATGAAATTATCTAACTAAAATCTTCCTGAAATGCGTGTTTCCATCCTTTGTAAGAACTTTTACAACGTACATACCCGGCTCTAATTCCGAAATATCAAGCTTATAACTTTGCGCTTCGGTAGTTTCACTGATCATCGTTTGTCCAAGCAGTGAAATTATTTCAATCCGGGTAACGGGATTGGTAGACAAAACATTGATGAAGTCATCCGCAGGATTCGGGTAAACTTTTATCTGATGATCACCATTAAATATTGGATTTGAACTGGCGTTAGATTTTTGTGAAATAGTCATCGACATACCTCTGGTTTCGAAAATGTTGGTATTTGGCATTTTGGGATCAAATCCTGTTATTAAGTCAAACGTTTCACCAGTTGATGAACGATAAACTCTAAACGAAATCTGATCTCCTTCGGCAAAACCATCTACTTCAGAAGTGATTTTATCATCAGCAAAAACCCGTAAAAGGAGGTTTTCATCAAAGCCTGTTACCTCGACCATTCCACCGATTTTTCCAACCTGGTTAAACGCGCCGATAACATCACCTCTTAACAGTGTTGCCAATACATCCTTCGAAATCGAAATCGCATGAAGGTTACCGGTCATTTCCACATCTTCCCATGTGGTTTTATTAGGTGGTGTTGAAGCATTAATCTGAGGAACACTAACCAGCGGAACATCAAAACTAACCACTGCTGGGGCGTTTAATCTTACGAGGTATGAGCTGCCGGGATTCAGATAAAACAAGGTATGAATACCTCCGGCAAACCAATATGCTCCTGAATAATCGATACTTATCGCCATTACCAGATTTGAACCAAATTGCTCAAAAATGTCGTCAGCACTAACAACACCATAACTCCATACCGGCATTATCGACCATCCGGAAGGTAATGACAGTTCTTTGCCAAGTATTGGGTACCCGAAAACTGTAAGTTCTTTGGGCCAGGTATTATCGTTAAGCGAAAGTTTTGCTCCAAATTGTTCATCCCAACACATTGGAGTGCTTCCCGGAACATAAACCTCACTCATGAACTCAATTGATTCGATGTAATCAGCAATTGGAGCTACGACGGTTTCCAAATCACAATCAGTCAAATCGAGATAAGTTGAGAAGCCGTTAATTTTTAATGGCAACGGAATCGTTTGTGACCATGGAAGAACCTCCAGGGTAACTGTCACGGTTTGAACGGTGGCGCAATCATTGCTAACTTCACAGTAATAAATTCCCTGATCGGCAAGTTCAATCGCTTCGACCAACAAAATGTTTTGCGTGCCTGCAATCAAACCATTCGGACCGAACCAGGCAAAACCTGTTGCATGTTCAGCTAAAACGGTAAATGTTGCATTTTCACCCCACAGCGCCGAAACACTTTCAGGTTCTGATGTAATTACCGGAATTGGAAGCACGGTTATGGTGAACATACAATTAGAGGTGCATCCAAATTCCGTAGTAATGGTGTAATAAATATCATAATTTCCCAGACCAAATGTAGCCGGGTCGAATGATGTTATCACCTGACCGTCGAAAGTGAACGTTTCATATTGGGTCGGGTTAAACCCGATTGGTGCAGCATTTTCGCAAATTTCGAAATCAATGCAGGAGGTAACGGGTAACGAATGAACCGTAATTGTAAAAGTACAACCATTGGTGCAACCATTTTCACCGGTAACTGTGTAATCGATTTCATAGATTCCAGCCTCAAATCCGGTTGGGTCGAACGAAGTAATGACTGTTCCGTTGTAAGCATACGTTTCGTTGATCGCAGGATTAAATTCGATAATCTCCCCATCAACACAAACATCGATTGGATCAGGGCAAGAAACTTCAGGAAGTGCGTTGACTACGATCGCAAAATCACAGGAAGCCGAACAACCGTGAATATCAGTAAAACTATAAGTAAATGAATAAGTTCCGGCACCAGCGGCAGGATCAAAAGTTGTGACTACCAAACCGGCAGCATCCGTGTAAACGCCGCCAGCAGGCAAACCACCCGAAAGTTCAAAAGCTGGAGCATCAGTGCAAAGCGGATCGTAAGATGGGCAAGTAACTTCAGGAAGTGCGTTGACTACGATGGTAAAATCACAGGAAGCCGAACAACCATTTTCATCTTCATAAGAATAAGTAAATGAATACGTTCCGGCGCCAGTGGCAGGATCAAAAGTTGTGACTACCAAACCGGCAGCATTCGTGTAAACGCCACCCAAAGGCAAACCACCCGAAAGTTCAAAAGCAGGTGCATCAGCGCAATGCGGTTCATACACCGGACAAGAAACTACAGGAAGTGCATTGAGTACGATTTCAAAATCGCATGAAGCCGAACAACCATGAATATCAGTAAAACTATAAGTAAATGAATACGTTCCGGCACCAGTGGCAGGGTCAAAAGTTG
>CAJATL010000407.1 GCA_903944895.1 uncultured Bacteroidota bacterium | reverse complement strand
GTTTTTAACCGCACACCACTCTCAATGTCTTATGGTGCTTTCGATTCGGAGCGTTACGCCCTGGCTTACGACAACCGAACCATCCGTGATGTGGCTTCAGCCGTGCCTTACGATTATATGTTTATCCTGATCAATGAAGTTACCTACGGCGGCGGCGGAATTTTTAATCTTTACTCAACGGTGGCTGTGGATAACAAGTTTTCAGACTACATTTTTGTTCATGAATTTGGCCATTCCTTTGCTGCTCTTGCGGATGAATATTACACTTCAGATGTTTCCTACGAAATTCCGGAAATCACCGTCGAACCCTGGGAGCCCAATGTTACGGCGCTTTTCGATCCATCAAACGTAAAATGGAAAGACATGGTAACAGCCGGAACGCCCATCCCCACACCCTGGGACAAGGAGAAATTTGACACTTTCAGCTATGGAATTCAAAATGAACGGCGTGCCATTCGTGCCGCCAAAGAGCCCGAAAGTGTGATGGAAGCGCTTTTTGAGCGGGAACGCAAAGAAATGATCAGCATGATTGGCACCATGAAATACAAAGATGCCACCGGCGCTTTTGAAGGAGCCAATTATATGCCACGTGGCATGTACCGCTCGGCCATCGACTGCATCATGTTTACGCGAAATCACCAGGAATTTTGCCCGGCCTGCCGCAAAGGGATTTTGCAGGTGATTGAGCAGTATAACAGGTAAAAATCCATTCAGAAAGCTTTTTATTGTAATTAAACTAGCGGCAAAACCTAACAGGTTTTTAAAACCTGTTAGGTTTCCAGTTTTGGAAAAGGCGTTGCAGGCTAAAACGATTTTCATAAAGATGTGAAGTGTTTCGAGTGTTTAACTGATAAAAAACAATGATTAAAAGAGTTTTCCAAATATTTCTGGCGCTGATTTTATTTTCAGGCTGTGCCTTCTGCCAGTCAAAAACTGATGCGATTCTTACAAATCGGCAGGATAATTCTCTTTTGGTTGAAAAATTGCTTAATGCAAAAGGCCTGGAACACACCACAGTGGGTTTGCTGGCTATTGATTTGAAAACCGGCGACACTTTGCTTGAATTCAATTCGGACAAAAGCCTGGTGGCGGCTTCCACACAAAAGCTGATAACTTCCGCCGCTGCACTCGAAATTCTCGGCCCCGACCGGACTTTTCAAACCACTCTCGAATATGACGGGATTATCGCGAATGATGGTGTTTTGAAAGGAAATATCGTCATCTGCGGTGGAGGCGACCCGGCTTTGGGTTCTTCAAGATTTCCGGAGTTTTACAACGACCTTTTTGAGCGTTGGGTTCAGGCCATCAAAACTTTCGGAATTACAAGCATCGAAGGAAAAGTAGTTGGCGATGGAAGTTTTTTTGGTGAGCCTGAAATCCCCGCAACCTGGGTTTGGGAAGACATCGGGAACTATTATGGGACTGCGGCCAGCGGACTGAACCTTTACGATAATACTTTTACCATCGATTTTAAAACTTCCGAAAAAGCAGGTAGTTCGGCCGAAATTTTAAACATTTCGCCATCCATGCCCTGGTTGAGTTTTGAAAACCAGGTAACCGCTTCCGATGAAAATCGCGACAATGCTTATATTTTCTTTACCCAAAATCCCAACCAAAGAGTCATTAAAGGAACTATTCCAAAAAATAGGGAACTGTTTACCATCAAAGGTGCCATCCCCGACCCGGCATTTCTTGCCGCTTTTAAACTTACAAATGCCCTCGAAAAAGTTGGAATCATGGTTTCGGATGAACCGGTTTCTGTTTACAAAAAAAACGAAACCAAAAACTGGCAGATTTTGCTTGAAATTTCTTCACCATCACTTAGCGAGATCATTTATTACCTCAACCTGAAAAGTATAAATCTTTACGCCGAAACGCTTCTGAAGCAAACCGGGCTTTATGTTGCCGGTGATCCTTCCACCGAAGCAAGTTGTAAAGTGCTGGAAGCTTTCTGGAAAAGCCACGGAATGGACACCGGCGGGATGTTTCTGAAGGATGGTTCCGGCTTGTCGCGTTACAACGCTTTTACAGCAGGGCAGTTGGTTTTTGTGCTTCAATACATGAAAAACAACAGTCAGAATTTCGTTGTTTTTGAAAATTCTTTACCAGTTTCCGGCAAATCCGGCAGCCTCGAAAACATTGGAAAAAATACACCCGCCGAAAATAACCTCCGCGCCAAATCGGGCTATATGGCCCGCTGCATGAGCTATGCAGGCTATGTTACAACAGTTTCGGGGAAGGAAGTCGCTTTTGCCGTTATCGTCAACAATTTTACCTGTTCAAATGCCGAAATGAAGAAAATCCTGGAAGAGTTGATGGTTGGGATGAGTGGGCTTTAACCCAGCCATGAACGGCTGGGATTGAAATGTTTCAAATTTTTAATCTCAGGGCTGAAGCCCTGAGCTACGGAATTAAATCTATTAAAATTCTCCTAAAAATTCTCCATCCAAACAAATTCTTACACACAGGAAACATTTAATAAAAAAAACGTTTCCTTTGCGCACGAATTCAAAAATTATAAATTTCATTCATCATTTTGGACGAACAGAGCAACATCGACAAACAGAACAAAATTATCAGAGACAGCGTGGAGCTATTTATGAAGTTCGGAATCCGCAGCGTTTCGATGGATGATATCGCCCGTGAACTGGGCATTTCTAAAAAAACCCTTTATCAATACTTCTCGAATAAAGCGGATTTGATAGCCAAAATTCTCGAACTTCACGAAAAAGAATCTTTACATTGTTTCGAGGATAATGCCGGTAGCGATGTTAACGCCATTGATGAGTTGATCGAAATCAGCCGGACAATTAGTGAAGACCTCAAAAAATACAATCCCTCAGCACTTTTCGATCTCCATAAATATTATCCCGAAATCATTAAACCATTTTTTGAACGCCGCAAAACTGCAATCCATAATTTTACCGCCGAAAACCTGAAGCGCGGCATCCGGCAAGGACTCTACCGTCACGACCTCGACATCGAGATCGTTTCGCAACTTTACATTAAAAAACTGGAAGGCGTGCATGAGTTCATTTTTGCAAATAATGAAAACTACACTTTCAATAAAATTTTTAACGTGATGTTCGACAACCACATCCGCGGAATTGCCAACACACAAGGTTTGATTTATTATGAACAACAAAAAAGCAAATTCGAAAATACCAACATTTAACACCATTAATATGAAGCTTTTAAAAATGCTATTGATTTTTCTGCTTGCATTTGTCCCGGCAGCGCAAATCAGCAGTCAGAACAACACCAAACCGGATTCGCTGCTGAAGTTTTCGCTTCAGGAAGCCCTCCAATACGCCATCGAGCACAATTATACCGTTAAAAATTCGGTTGCCGACATCGAGATCGCCAAAAAACGGGTTTGGGAAACCACTGCCATTGGTTTGCCACAGGTTAATGTGGATGCCAGTTACAGCAACATTTTCAAGGTGCCGGTGGTTTCATTTCCTTCGACCGCCATTAAGGTTGAGGATTTTCCGGATGGCACCCCATTTACCTCCCAGGCACTTGAAGACAATCTTTCGTTGGGTTATGAAGATGGAGAACCCATTGCGCTTGGTGTAAAAGAAAATATCACCGCCACCCTGGTTGTTTCGCAGTTGATTTTCAGCGGTGAATATATCGTGGGATTGCAGGCTTCACGAACCTTCAGACTGGTAACCGAGCAAAGCCTTGTAAAAACTGAACTCGAAATCAAGCAACTGGTTTACGACTCTTATCACCTGGTGCTGGTGCTTCGCGAAAGCCAGAAAATTGGCGAAGAAATCCTGGCCAATATCGAAAAAACCGAATTCGAAGTCAGAGAATCACTAAAAGCCGGCTTTGTCGAAGAAACCGACCTCGACCAGATTATTCTGACAAAAACCCAGTTGAAAAATTCTGTCGATAACATAACGCGACAGGTTGAAGTTGCCGTCCAGTTGCTGAAATTTCAGATGGGGGTCGATTATAACACCACCATCGAGCTTACCGAAAATCTCGACCAACTCGTCAATAGTGTAAATGCCGAAAGTCTTTTGATCCAACAGCTTATTCTTGGCGATAATATCGATTATCAGCTTATTTCGACGAGGGAAAAATTAAATGAGCTGGCCTGGAAACTCGAGAAAGCAAGATTTCTTCCATCGGTAGCCGGTTTTTACCAGCATCAGGAAAGAGCAAACAAACCTGATTTCGATTTTGTTTCGCCCGATATGATTGGCGTAAGCCTTACGCTGCCTATTTTCAGCAGTGGGAGCAGGCTTGCAAAGGTGAGCCAGGCCAGATTAAATTACGAAAAGATGCAAAACAGCCGCGAACAGGTTGTTCAGGGCATTTATCTCGAACTTTCGCAGGCCCGGACGAATTTTGAAAATGCTGTTGAAACCTATAATAATCAGCGGATGAATATCACCATAGCAAAAAAAATCTACGACCGTTCATTAATCAAATATCGCGAAGGCCTTACTTCCAGCCTCGAACTTACAACCGCCAATAATCAGTATCTCGAAGCTCAGAGTAGTTACTTCCAGGATATGTTACAACTTCTTAATGCAAAAATAAAACTCAACAAAGTATTAAACACACTGTAATCAAAATAATCAAATATATAAAGTTATGAAGAAATTATTAATGCTTGGTATGGTGGCTGTGTTGGCTTTCGCATGCAGCCAACCCGACAAAAAACAGCAACTCGACGAATTAAAAAAGAAACAACAGGAAATCGCCGGCCAGATCGAATTACTCGAAACTGAGTTAAAAGCTGATGGATCTTTTGCTGCATCAAAAGATAGCAAACCTGTCGAAATTTCTACTGTTACCATTTCAAATTTCGATCATTTTATCGAAATACAAGGAACCGTAAAAGCTGATGATGAAGTAATTGTGCCTTCCGAAACGGGAGGATCAATCGTCAGGATATTTGTAAAAGAAGGCGATTTTGTAAAAGCCGGACAAATTCTGGCAGAACTGGATTCGGAAATCTTAAAAAAATCACTCGACGAAATCAAAACCGGCTATGAGATGGCAAATACAGTTTACGAACGTCAAAAAAGGCTGTGGGATCAGCAGGTAGGAAGTGAAATTCAATTCCTGCAGGCAAAATCCAACAAAGAATCACTCGAAAATCGCATGGCCACCGTGCAGGAACAAATCGATAAAACCAGGATAAAATCTCCCATCAGCGGAAGCGTCGAAAGCGTTCCTGTAAAAGTTGGACAGATGACAGCCCCTGGTAGCCCGGTTGCAATGGTGGTGAACTTTTCGAAGGTAAAAGTGGAAGCCGAACTTGCCGAATCCTATTCATCAAAAGTAAAAGTCGGAAACATGGTGGTTGTTCATTTTCCTGATGTAAACGAAGATATCGAATCGAAAATATCATTTACAGGCAAATTTATTAATCCTGTAAACCGCACTTTTACCATCGAAGTTCCGCTAACACAAAGCAAAGTGGAGTACCGTGTAAATATGGTAGCTGTTGTTAAAATTAATGATTACAAAAATGAAGCAGCCATTTCGGTGCCTGTAAATGTTATCCAGAATTCGAAAAGCGGCAAATATGTTTTCCTGGCAAAAGCCTCGGGCAGCAACTTTGTCGCTTCAAAACAAGTGGTCGAATTAGGCCAGATTTATGATGGCATGGCCGAAATCACCTCAGGATTATCAGCCGGTGATAAAATAATAAGCCAGGGTTACCAGATGGTTAACGACGGACAAATTGTAACTTTTGTCCAGTAATATTATCGCAACAGCTTAAAGGCTAATAAAATGGAAAAGAAAGCACATAAATATTTTTTTGCTACCAACTGGGCTATTGATAACAAAACCAGCGTTTACATCCTCACTATTTTTATTACAGTGCTGGGTTTGATGAGTTACAACAGCCTCCCCAAAGAATCGTTCCCCGACATCGTTATCCCAACCATCATGGTATCGGCGCCGTATCCGGGAACCTCACCCGAGGACATGGAAAACCTCGTAACACGCCCCATCGAAAAGCAAATTAAAGGCCTGGGCGATGTTAAGAAAATTACCAGCAAGTCGGTTCAGGATTTCTCGATTGTGGTGGTGGAATTTAACACCGATATCGAAATTTCGGAGTGTAAACAACGCGTTAAAGATGCCGTTGACAAGGCCAGGACTGACCTTCCAAACAATCTTCCCGACGATCCGAACGTGGCCGAGATTGACTTCTCGGAATTCCCGATTTTGTATATCAATATTTCGGGCGATTACGACCTCGACCAGTTAAAGAAATACGCCGACATTGCCCAGGATCGCATCGAATCGCTCAAGGAAATTACCCGTGTGGATATTGTTGGTGCGCTCGAACGCGAAATCCAGATCAATGTTGACATGTATAAAATGCAGGCTGCCAGCGTTACGATGACCGACCTCGAACGGGCTATCTCCAGCGAAAATCTCACCATTTCGGCTGGTAATATTGCAACCTACGGGATGAAACGCTCACTGCGTGTTGCCGGGCAGTTTACCCGCCCCGAACAGATCGAAAATATCGTCCTTAAATCGTCGAGCGGCGCCATTTTGTATATTAAAGATGTGGCCGATGTTGTTGATGGTTTTAAAGAACAGGAAAGCTTTTCGCGGCTTGAAGGACAAAACGTGATCACACTTAATATCATCAAGAGAAGCGGTGAAAACCTGCTCGATGCTTCCGACAAAATCAAAGACATCATTAATAACGATCTTGAGGGCAAGGTTTTCCCTTCCGATTTAAAGATTACACTCACCGGCGATCAATCCAAATTTACGCGCAATACCCTCGAAGAACTTATCAACACGCAGGTTATCGGATTCCTCCTGGTTACCTTGATCCTCATGTTTTTCATGGGCTTCAACAACGCATTTTTTGTGGGACTTTCGGTGCCGCTTTCGATGTTTATTGCTTACCTCGTTTTGCCGGGACTTGATTTTTCGATGAACATGATTGTGATGTTTGCCTTCATTTTTGCGCTTGGAATTGTGGTTGACGATGCCATTGTGGTCATCGAAAACACCCACAGGGTGCATAAATACGAACCGAACATTGTCGAAGCAGCCAAGCAGGCGGCTGGAGAGGTTTTTCTACCCATTCTTTCAGGAACGCTCACAACGCTTGCGCCATTTTTCCCGCTCATTTTCTGGCCCGGAATTACTGGTGAGTTTATGAAATATATTCCGATAACCCTCATTATCACACTTTTTGCTTCACTTTTCGTAGCCTATGTTATCAACCCGGTGTTTGCAGTTTCGTTTATGAAACACGAGTACGAAAAACAAACGCCGGTGAGCATCTTTAAAAAGTATAAATGGGTGCTCATCGTCCTTGGCGGCGCTGCTGCGATTTCGTATCTGATTGGCTGGGTTGGCATTGGAAATTTCCTGGTTTTCATCTTTATCATGATGTTGCTTTTCCACTATGTTATCAATAAGATGATTAGCTACTTCCAGGAAACCATCTGGCCATATCTGATGAGTTTGTACGATAAACAACTCAGGTTTGTTTTGTACGGAAGACGGCCCTATTACCTGCTTTTCCTTATTTTAGGCCTGTTTGTTTTTACAATATATTTAACGGGTGTTGTTAAACCAAAGGTGTTGTTTTTCCCGGATAACGACCCCAACACCATCGATGTTTTTGTTAGTCTTCCGGTTGGAACCGACCAAATATTTACCGACTCGATTGCCACCATTGCCGAAAACCGGATTTATGAAGCCATCGGAAAAAACAACCCCATCGTCGAGTCGGTGATTACCAACGTTGCTTTGGGTGCTTCATCGGACTTTTTCGACCGTACCAGTTCATCGCATCTTGCCAAAATCACCATCAACTTTGTCGAGTTTAAATATCGCAAAGGCGATAATACCAGCAATTATATCGATCGTATCCGCGAAAAGGTTCAGGGAATTGCCGGAGCCGAAATTGTGGTTCAGAAAAATGAGATGGGACCTCCCACCGGAAAGCCCATCAACATCGAGATTACCAGTGAAAATCTGGATCAACTGATTGATTATGCTGCCGGCTATCAGCGCTACCTCGACTCATTGCAGGTGCCCGGTGTTGAAGAATTGAAATCGGACTTCCAGGCCAACAAGCCCGAAATCATTGTAAAAATTGACCGCGAACGTGCCAACCGCGAAGGAATCAGCACAGGCCAGATTGCCATGGAAATTCGTACGGCCGTTTTTGGCAAAGAAGTCTCCAAATTTAAAGAAGACGAGGACGAATACGACATTACGCTGCGTTACCGCGAAGACCAGCGTAAAAACATCAACCAACTGCTTAATCTTAAAATTATCTATCGCGATATGAATTCCGGACAGCTCCGCGAAATACCGCTTTCATCGGTGGCAAGTTTCGACTATTCCGACACTTACGGCGGCATCAAGCGCAACAACCTTAAACGCGTTATCACGCTCAGTTCGGAGGTGCTTTCGGGTTATACCGCCAACGAAGTAGTGGCCAACATCAAAACACTCACCGATCGTTATCCTTCTAACCCCGAAATTGTTGTTTCTTTCACCGGCGAACAGGAAGACCAGGCCGAATCAACGACGTTCCTGCTTACCGCCATGATTATTTCGATTGGCTTGATATTCTTTGTACTTATCTCGCAGTTTAACTCGATTTCAAAAGCGATAATCATATTAAGTGAAGTCGTTTTCAGCATCATTGGCGTTCTTCTTGGGGTCATCATTTTCGAAATGCCCATCGTAATTGTAATGACCGGTCTTGGAATCGTTGCTCTTGGCGGTATAGTGGTACGAAACGGTATTTTGATTGTCGAATTTACCGATGTGCTCCGCGAACGTGGACACAAAACCCTCGAAGCTATTATCCTGGCCGGTAAAACCAGGATTACGCCAGTTGTGCTCACTGCCACAGCAACTATGCTTGGCCTTGTTCCACTTGCTATTGGTATGACGCTGAATTTTGTGACCATGTTTACCGAACTCAACCCGCAGCTCCATTTTGGAGGTGATAACGTGATGTTTTGGGGACCGCTCTCCTGGACCATTATTTTCGGTCTTAGTTTTGCAACCTTCCTCACGCTCATCTTTGTCCCGGCCATGTATCTGATAGCCGAAAAAATGAAAATCGCCATGAAGCGCGGCAAATCAAACCGCACCTATCGTGAAAGCCTGAAAAAGGCATAAACATATTGCGTTTTCCTAATAAAAAACCCTTCCATGGATTGACTGTGGAAGGGTTTTTTTTTGGTGGGATCAGACTTCCTGACCTCTCGCAGACTAAAGTGTCGCGCAACCAAAACTTGTTACTAAGGTAATAAGGTTGAAATGGACATTAGAAACTCTTGTACTAAGGTTAAAAACATGAAAATAAGGTTTTTAACCTTAGTAGAAGAGAAAGTTACCACGAGTTTCAAAACCTTATTACATTATTTTAAGACGATCCAATTTGTAGGATAGCTTTTGTAAGTCACTGAAAAACAATTATGGGGTCAGGAATTCTGGGATTACAAAATCAAACCAAATGGTGGGGAATAAAAGCGGCCCGCCAGACTTCGTCCGCCGGTTGGCGGATCACTCCAACGCTGGCGGACCGCTTAGCGTGTGGTATGTTCGGTAATAAAAGGGGCATTACAAATGCCGCTTAGCCGGAGTTGGGATACGGTCATAAGGTATGGTTTTGTATAAGCCACTTCCAAACGGGTATTATCCTGATTTGTTTATCGTCAATCGCTAATTCATCATCCTGGCTCATGGTAAGAATGGTGCCGTGTGCAAGGTTCAAATATTGCATCGCTTCGGATAAACCGGCAATTTCCCGCTTTTTGTTTTCATCATTCAAATCATAACAAACCTGGAAAGCCTCTGCCTCCTTTGATAAATTGATGGCGATAAAATCGCACTCATTTTTTTCGGAAAAATAATACACTTCATTTGCCCCAATCAAAGCCATAAATACAATGTTTTCGAGGGTTTTTCCGTAGTCTTTGGTGAGCTTGGTTGAGATTTTCGGGATAAATGCATGGTCGGTAAGGTAAAACTTCTTTTGGCTGTTGATCTGTTTTTTGGTGCTGTGGTCGAATTTATTCAAGACCTTTCCAAAGTTGCCGTTTTCGAGATAGCCAAGATAATTCTGAACGGTGATGTTGCTCTGAATGCCTGTTTGTTCAACCAGCGAACGAAAGCTGAAACGTGTAGAAAAGTTGGAAATCAGGATTTGGTATAGTTGCTTCAGTTGAAAAAGGTTGGTAATTTTGTACCTCACAGCAATATCTTTAACAACAATATCTTCGTAAATCCTCATCAGGATTTCATCGTCCTGGAATTTGAGGTATTCAGGCATGCCTCCGACGCTCATGTACTCGTTAAATTCCTTCTGAAATAATGCACGTTTTTCGGTTACAAAAACATCTTTTTTTTCGGGCCCAATCTGATGAAAGCGTAAAAATTCGATATAGCTGAATGGTTGCAGATTTGTGTCAACATGCCTCCCGGTAAGCCGGGAAGATATTTCGTGACTGAGCAGGTTTGCATTTGATCCGGTAAGAAATATTTTATATCCCTGGTCGGATAACCTGCGAACAAACAATTCAAAACCTTCTACATTCTGAGCTTCATCAATAAAAAATACTTTGTTTTCGCCAAATAATTCGATCAGGCTCTCGTGAATACTATTAAACTCTTCTGCCTTAAAATTGAGAAAACGCTCGTCTTCAAAATTCAGATAGAAGAATCCCTGATCGTTAAAAAACTTTTTAACGATTTGCCGCATCAGTGTTGATTTTCCTGACCTTCGCATTCCGGTGATAACGTGGATGTGGGGCAAAGCAGACTTTTTTATCACGGCAGCAAGAGCGTCTCTTTCTACCCCTGTTTCACGTTTCAAAAAATATTGGTTTTGCTCAACCAAAACTTGCTTTACCAAATCTTTATTCATCATCGTTTCAAATGTTAATGAAACTTCAAAATTAATAAATAATGATTAATGCTACTAATCAAAAATAGAGGAAAATGATTAATGGCATTAATCAAAAAGCACAGAAAATTAAAAATCCTGAAACCAAAAACCTTTTACAGCTCCACTTTGGCGGCGATAACGTAAAATTCTGGGGGCCACTCTCCTGGACCATTATTTTCGGACTTAGCTTTGCAACCTTCCTTACGCTCATCTTTGTCCGGCCATGTATTTAATTGCCGAGAAAATGAAAATAGCCATAAAGCGCCACAAATCAAACCGCACTTACCGTGAAAGCCTGAAAAAGACATAAACATCTTGTGTTCTCATAACAAAAAACCCTTCCGTGGATTAATTGTGGAAGGGTTTTGTGTTGGGGGCTATCGGTGATTTTTTAAGTATTGGTAAACGAATGTCGTTTAATTAAGGATTGGAACGCTGATTTTCGCTGATGCAAGCATCGCTGATCAGCCAGTAGTCGGACAAGTTTTTCGCTGATTTCTTGTAACATAAGCAGTTTTAATCCGCGTCCGCCAACTGGCGGATCCGTTTGATCCGCGTTCCATTTTATATTTGTTAACTAAACGACATTGATTGGTAAGCCATCAAATAATTATTAATGACACTAATTCTACTTTACCATAATAAAAAAGAAACCACATTAGGCACCCCGATAGCTATCGGGGTTCACAATAGAAATAATGTTTTCAACATAGTTTTTGTGTTTCAAATCTTAAGAATACAAGCAGAAATTGACTTGTTGAGCTGTAAAAATATTGGC
>CAJATL010000406.1 GCA_903944895.1 uncultured Bacteroidota bacterium | reverse complement strand
GCCAGTTGGCGGACGCGGATTAAAACTGTTTCTGATAAAAGAAATCCGCGAAAATCAGCGTTGCTTGCATCAGCGTTATCAGCGTTCAAATCCTTAACTCACATATAACGAAGTTATCGTACAATACTTTAAGCCCGATTACGTAGGCTAAACGACATTGATTCATTATCCATTATTCAGCTAGACCTGGTTAACAAGCATAAAATGAAACGCGGATCAAACGGATCGGTCAGCGTTCGGCTAAGCTCATGCCGAAGTCGGTCGGACGCGGATTAAAACTGTTTATGATACAAGAAATCCTCGAAAAACCTGTCCGACTACTGGCGGATCAGCGTTGCCTGCATCAGCATTATCAGCGTACGAATCCTTAACTTAACCAAACGACATTGGTTTCATCTGGGGTAATCACCCTATAAAAACGGTGCAAATTACCTATTGTATCCGGTGCTTCCGTTGGCCGATCTTTGCATCGAAATAAATTCAGATAATTTGAAAGAGATTTACTCCATATTCGTAGCCGACAGCAACACGGCCTTGCTTGAAGGTCTGGTTTCGATCATCAATCAGGAACCGACATTCGAAGTTGTTGGAACCGCCAGTAGCAAAAGCGAACTGGAGGCTAAGGTTTATGCTTGTGCGGCCTCCCTGTTTCTTTTGGATATTGATCTGGCTGGCAAAAATGGGCTGGCTTATCCGGAAAATGGGGTAAATCAGATAGATGTCTCTAAAACAATCCTATTGACCGAACATTGGGAACACAGCCTGATCAAACGAATCATGGCCTCAGGTGTAATGGGTTGTTTGAGAAAAACATGCGACGCCGGCGAACTTATTTATGCAATGAACAGGGTTTTGGATGGTAACCCCTATTTTTCAGGGTATCATCATAAAACAGATGATAATATTGTGTTTGACGGTACATTTTCGCATCAGGGTCAAATTTCAAAGGATCAACAAGTATCAATGTCTAATGGAAAATTAGCTGATGTATGAAAGTAAAATGCTGTTTATCAAAGATGATTTCAAAAATGATGGCCGCTGGCTGGAAGTTGAGTCACAAATCAACTGGAATTCTAATCTAATCACAGATAATTTTAAGAACAATTTTAAACTAAACATTTACAAATCAATAAATTAATTATTTAAATTTTAAAGCAATGAGAACATTAACTTTGTCAATCGTTTTATTGGCTATGAGTATAGCCTTATCTGCTAAAGTATGGCGCGTAAATCCTACCCCCAATTCAGGTGCACCTTATGCTGCGTTACAAGCAGCGCATGATGCCGCGACAACGCTCAGTGGTGATACGCTTTACCTCGAGGGGTCAACCTATGGTTTTGGCGGTTTAAGTTTATCCAAGAAGCTTACTATCATTGGTAACGGGTATTTCCTGGGCGAAAACCCTCAGACCCAGTTTAACCTTTCAACGAGCAACATCAATGGCTATGTGTATTGTTACGCCGGATCACAAGGATCGGCATTCATTGGCTGTACGTTTACAGCCGGGGTATATCTTTATACCAACAATCTGACTTTCATGCGGAATCATTTTAATGGTAATACTTATGGTATTTACCCCCAGGCCAATTGCTCCGATATTGTTATCCACAGCAATTATTTCAGCTATGTTTATACCATTTATTTTACTTACAATCATAGTAACATTCTGGTTATTAACAATTATTTCGCTGGTTATGTTTCAATTGGTGTAAATTTCAGCGGAATTTTTGCCAACAACATCTTTGCTTATCCGACAACCATTTACAACTCTACGCTCGTCAATAACATTGCGCTGCACAGTGTGTCGTTGACCAATTGCCTGAGTACTTACAACATTGGCAACAGTACACAGTTTGGCAATCAGAACGGCAATCAGCAAAATGTAGCGCAAAGCAGCCTGTTTGTGGGTCTTTCAGGCAATAGTACCGATGGGCAGTGGCAGTTGAAACCGGGTTCTCCGGCTATCGGGGCGGGTGAAGGAGGTACCGATATCGGTATTTTTGGTGGCGAAATGCCCTATAAAATCAGTGGATTGCCCCCTATTCCGGCCATCTATTCCCTTGACTCACAATCGTTACCGTCGAATACCCTGAATGTAACCCTTAAAGCCAAATCGCATAACTAATCTCTTCCTAAAGGGAACAGAACTTTCCTAAACATTTTAACCTGGAAAAGAAAAAGTTATGAAAATAATCAGCAATAACCGACAGGTGTTGCCCGCATTCCATAAGGGATTGATATTACTTTGGTTACTGATATTGGTGGGGAACGCACACGCCCAGCTTTTGCAAAAGGTCGAATATTTTTTCGACACCGATCCCGGTTTTCATGCCGGGGTGGCTGTGCCTGTTTCGCCACCTTCAGCGCATATCGCTGATTTTAGTTTCGATATCAACCTTACCAACCTTAGTGATGGATTTCACCAGCTATTTGTGCGGGCGATAGATGACAACGGGGCGTGGAGTTTTACGAATCAGCGTTCGTTTTACAAAAATACATTCTCACCGTTGCAAACCAACCTCAATAAAATCGAATACTATTTCGATACCGACCCGGGCTTTGGGAACGGCACAGATGTACCGTTTACACCAGGTACACACATCAGCAATTTGTCGTTTGCCATTGATATTACTTCGCTTGATCCGGGTTTTCACAGTTTGTTCGTAAGGGCAAGGGACAGCCTGGGAATCTGGAGCTTTACAAACCAAAAGTCGTTTCTGAAAACATCGGTTGAAACAAGTCTCCAGGAGATTACTGCTATCGAATACTTTTTTGACAGCGATCCGGGTTTTGGGAACGGCACAGATATACCTTTTACACCAGGTACACACATCAGCGATTTGTCGTTTGCCATTGATATTACTTCGCTGGATCCGGGTTTTCACAGCTTGTTCGTAAGAGCAAGAGACAGCTTTGGAATCTGGAGCTTAACAAATCAGAGGTCGTTTCTGAAAACAAAGGCGGAAACAGGACTCCAGGAGATTACAGCTATCGAATACTTTTTTGACAGCGATCCGGGCTTTGGAATGGGAACTCCCATGCCCTTTACCCCTTCGGTACAAGTGCAGGTTGATGATTTTGTGATAGATATCACTTCGCTGAGTCCCGGATTTCATAAACTATTTGTCAGAGCGAAAAACGAAACCGGTACCTGGGCACTGACCAATAGTTGGAGTTTTTACAAAATCGCCTTTAGCGGTACTACTCCCAATGTTGTTGCTGCTGAATTTTTCCTGAACACCGACCCGGGAACCGGACAGGGCACACCCATTGCAGTTCCCGGAAATTCCCCGAACCAGGAACTGGCGGTGGTTATCGACATAACCAATCTCGACCCCGGAATCAACAAGCTATTTGTCAGAACCCTGGATGCTACCGGCCGTTGGAGCCTGACAAACATGCGGGTGTTTTACAAACAACAATTTTCAGACATG
>CAJATL010000405.1 GCA_903944895.1 uncultured Bacteroidota bacterium | reverse complement strand
CTCAGCGGAGAACAGCACACCACCGCCATATTTCCATTGACAAACATTCTGACCATGCCAGTTATGCTTGTCAGAACACGGAATAGAGAGATCGTTAACCCAGAAGTTAGCGATGAGCGAATTCCCTTCAACACTAAAAGGGAAAAGATGAGCATCAGGCTTTTCAGCTTTTGATGAGTAGTAGTTGATTTGGTCAACTTCGCGACGGTAGGCAAGTTCGACAGCTTCGGCAAGTTCATCAGATAATCTTGCTTCGGGAATGCTGTTTAATAAACCTTTGAGCGTTGAAATCATAAAAATATGCCGCTGCCCTGCGGACTTGTTTTGGCCACTGGCACGCCGTTTTTATTTGTTAATGAGAAAATTGAAATTGTTTTTGGAAGGCGTAGTAGTCATATTTCCCACATTCGAAGCATTTTGCATTTTGAGATTGCGGGAAATGAACGGCAAGATCATTAGGTTCAACTTTTTTTCCACAAAAGCAGCGGAATGTGAACTTCGATTTAATAATCCGTGGATCGCCCTGATAAGGCGGCTTGTGAGTCGGTATCATGGCCGGTTAGTTTTAAAAGGCCGGATGATCAGTTGATTGTCTTCGCAGACGACATCAACATAAGTTTGTGGAAGGAAGCCAAGTTCCTGCAGCCATTTGCCTTTTAGCAAGAGGCTTGGGTACAGTTTTTCTTTTGACCTGTATTGTTTTCCTGGAATAACAAAAGTTTGAATCTTTAAAGCACGTTTTTCTGACATAAATGAGTGCTGCTGCCTTGCAGACTAATTTTGGCTTCAGGCACGCCGGTTACTTAATTTATGCAGTGATAATCACAGCTAAGCCAAATTCCGAGCAAGCCTGGCGGTCAGAAATATTTTAGAGCTTCATTCAATAGATTGGATAAAAATATTTCTGAAGCCACCCAACGGGCGGATGGCCATTGCCAGAAAAGATAAAAGAGAATAATGGCCATCCGGGCTTAGTGAAGGATATTTGGCTGGCTGTACCTTTGCATGAATTAATAACCACCCCTACAGATTTGAGAAGAAGAAGGGAACGAACAAAAAAAGGGGGTTTTCGCCCCCGTTTTATTTTTCAAAATAGGCTTCCTTGTAAAAGCCAGAATCAAGAGCACCATGGATGTTTTTTAACATGTGATGCTCTGAGTGAGAACAGTTTTCTAATTTTTCTTTTACAATTTCAACGATTTGTAAATGTGAAGCTGTAAGGTCGGCTCCGTTGTTTGACATTTCCATAATGTCGCTGATGTAAGAAGCATATTCTAAATTTGTCATGTGTGTTTGCCCTGCCCTGGGACTAATTTTGGCTACTGGCACGCCGGTTTAATTAAATTTATGACAGGATAATACAGTTAAGACAAATTCTAAGTCAAGCCTTTAGGTCAGATATTTTAGCGCAGCGTTAAAAAATATCTGAAAAAACCCGAAGGGCGAACTGGCAATTATTGATTATGAAATAGAAATTCAATTGCCGGTTCGGGCTTTACTTATGATATTTGGCTGGCTGTACCTTTGTTATAAAATTTAAGTAATAGTGCGGGTGGGTTTTCTTTTGCTACTTTTCTTTTGGGGCTATATGAAAAGAAAAGTATGGTTCAAAAAATTCAGTTGACGGGATAAACATGACACAAAAAAAACCCGTTTCCGGGTTCTTTTTTTTAAGATTTCTGTTAAAATGGAAGTACCGGTTGGGCTGTTGTGGTGATTGCATGAATCAAATCGTGCCTCAATTCCTTGTTTGATTCGATGTTCTTGCGAACCAGAGCGCTTCCGTGTCCAATTTTGCGATCCTTAAAAGAGTACCATGAGCCGGAATTTGTAATGATGTTTTTCTTCACTGCTTCAGTAAAAATCTCGTCGGTTGACCATTTTTTTTCCTGAGGTTCAAATTTTGGATCAATGTTTTCCGGTACAACAACATAAGCTGTGTGAGTGCGGCCAAACTGGTCAGCTTCTCTCATTTTTGCAACTTCGAAAGTCAGGTATTTTACGCCTTCTTTTTCAAAGATTAAGTTTTGAAAATCATCAACCTTCAAGGTCATTT
>CAJATL010000404.1 GCA_903944895.1 uncultured Bacteroidota bacterium | reverse complement strand
GGTGCTTTGCACCCCGGCGGGTTTTGGTATCCCGAGACCTGTCAGCGTCCGCCAACTGGCGGACCTGACAGCGTCTAATCAACAAAAACACCGCCGGGTCTTAGGACACCGGCGGGTTTCGTTATCCCAAACCCACAGGCTAAGCGGTCCGTCAACTGGCGGACCGCTCTAAAAATGGTTGATAATGAAATTCATTTCTAATAAGCGTTTTAACCTGGTTTGTGGGCAGCATTTGTAATGCCGCCCAACCGTGGGTTTTGGGCTAAAGCCCGGTATCTGTCTGGTTTTCAATTGCCCCGCCCTTAAGGGCGGGGCAATTGAAGTGCGTGATATTTAGGGCTTTTACCACATTGCTTTAATTTTTGATGGCTTTTTAGACCAGACTTATTATTCCTTTTTCGTTGTGTCGTTCAATAAACTAAATTTGCCGGGAAACGAAAACAGACAATTTAATGCTGAGAAATTTATTAAAGGCTTTGCTGATACCGCTGACATTAGCTTGTCTGCTCTGGATGATCACTTCATGCAATCAGCTCAATAATCCGTTTACCAATAATAAATCTAAAATTGGTAACTATTATTCACTGGTCGGCCAGGCAAAGCAACGTTTAAAAACCAATCCCGACAGTGCCATTCTTTTCGCTGATTCAGCTTTAGTATATGCGCACATCACAAAGTTGAGCGACACAGCACTGATACCTCTGCTGTTCCTTAAATCAGATGCATTTGTCAGCCTTGGGCTCAGTGATTCGGCTATGAGCGTATTGCTGAGAGCTCATTATATTTCCGTTAAGGCATCGGATAACGCTTATATCGCAAAGTCGAGCCTGAGGATGGGTCGTTTTCTGCGTAACAAGGAACAATCAACACTTGCCGAAAAATATACCCTGGATGCATTGCACCTTTTTGAACTGCTGGGGGATAAGCGCAGTTTCGGGAATGCCTGCGACCTATACGGCAATCTGTTGAGCGACATGGGCAATTACATTAAAGCGCACGAATACCTGATGAAGGCATATGAAATTTCCGAGCAACTTGGAGATATGAAAACCCTGGGTGACGAAAGCATAAATATCGGATTCAACTACAGACTGATGGGCAATATGGAGGAAGCCATCCGTTACAGCAGAATAGGATGTGAAAAAATAGCACAGGTCCAGGATACCGCCAGCCTGATTGTTGCTTATAATAACCTGGGCATTGCGTTGCGTACGGTCAATCCTGACAGTTCGATGTTTTTTTACAGGAAATCATTAGCTTTGAATAGGGAGTCTTCGACGATGAATAGTATTATAACCCGGTTTAATATTGCCAATTTGTACTTCGATAAGAAGGACTATTCGATGGCCTTGCATGAATTCGACACTGTATTATCGCTTTGCAGACAAAACCGGTTGCTTGGAGGAATGGCCAGGGTTTACCATGCTTTCGGCGAAATATATGTTCTTACACAGGATTTCCCCAGGGCTGACTTTTACCTTAAGCAGTCGATAAGGATGGCTGATTCCCTCGGGCTACTGTCGCTGGTACCGGATTTCAGCGAAACATTGCTTCGGTCGTACAAAGCACAGGGGAAAATGACGGAATACACCCGTCTGTCGAATAAGGTGATGGCTCAAAGGGATTCGGTTACGCACAAGGATAAACAAGCCACCATTGCTTATATAGCCAAATACCAGAAGGCTGAGAAAAAAGAACTTGAAAATGTTAACCTGAGCTCTCTGCTGAAGAACAAAGAAAACAAACTGCTGTTAAGCGAAATCATCATTGCTGTTATCGTATTGGCAATAGTGCTGCTGGGCCTCCTTCTGAAAAGGAATACGCGTCTATCAAAGGAGCGGGGCGAAGCGTTCGACAAACTTATAAAACTTTACCGGGAGGAACGTGCCCAGCGCGATAAACAGGCTGAAGCCATTCTGAGTGCCGGTAATACACCGTTCGATGCAGACACACTGACCGTGGAAAGCCAGGTGCTGATGAAACAATTGCATCATTATTACGAAGCTGAAAAGCCTTACCTGAATCCCCGGCTTCGGGTAGAGGATATTGCCGAAACCCTTAACACCACCCGCAAAGCCATCGCATTTGCATTAAGTCAGTACAGCGAATCGAACTTTGTTTCTTTTACCAATATGTACCGGGTGGAGCATGCCATTATGCTGACCGAGAGTGCCGAAGGCCGTAATTATAAAATATCGGCCATTGCTACCGATGCAGGCTTCGGCAGTGTACAAAGCTTTTACAGGGCCTTTCAGCAAGTTACCGGGGTGCTGCCAAATTATTACAGAAAGAAAATCACAAAACCGGGTTCGGAGACCGCTATCTGACAGGCTATAGCCTAACCTGGATAAACCAGAAAAAACAAGACTCAAATAATTCATAGGATTAATTTGAAACTTGATTTTTGTAATTTCTACCAAAAAAATATCAATTTCCAAAATAAGAGCCTACCAGCTCATGATTCACCCATTTTTTCAGGCACAATAATGCCCGGGCTGCAGCATTTCCCATCTATCAATTCTCCATTTTTAACCTTTTGTCGTTTGATACTTATCCCTTGATTTCCATTTTCTTCATTCCCCAATCTGAGATCTAAAATCCACACTTCGACTTACTTCGACTTACTTCGACTGCGCTCAGCACAGGTCGCTCAGTACAGGTCGCTCAGAGTCCAAATCTAAAATCATAAATCATAAATCATAAATCATAAATCATAAATCATAAATCATAAATCATAAATCATAAATCATAAATCTAAAATCTAAAATCTAAAATCTAAAATCTAAAATCATAAATCTAAAATCATAAATCTAAAATCATAACATGCCCTCTATCCCTTGTTAAACCTGAAAACTCTCAAAAATGGCAAGCGGTTTGGCCACTTTTGGAACAACAAGTATTTGCCGGAATGCTTAATAGGTTTTTACTTTGCCGGGTATCATCAAAAAATAAAACATGAACAAATTCAACTTTAAAAATTTTCTGCCGGCTCTTCTTTTAGTGCTTGCCATGCTCCGTTTCGGTACTGCAGCTTTCAGCCAGACCTGGAGCGAAATTCAACCTGAGGTTAATTTTTGGTTGACTTCTGCCATATCTTCGGATGGCGCGATAATCCTGGCAGCAAATGGAAGTGCTTCCAATTTGGGCGGTTTATTAAAACGAAGCATGGATGGCGGTGTTAACTGGGTAAACTCAGGCCCAACGCCCTCCGTTAATAAGAACTGGCAAAGCGTGGTTATGTCGGCAAACGGGCTATACATGATGGCAGCCGAAAAAAATGGAAGAATTTATCGATCAACCGATGGCGGTGCAAACTGGACTGAAGCAAAACCTGCCGTAAATGGAACCATGGAATGCCGGATTGCCATGTCGGACAACGGGAAGACTATACTGTCAGCCAATTGGCCCGGTCGTTTAAACAAATCAACCGATTACGGAGCCACCTGGACTGAATTACAGCCCGCAGGAGGCAGTGATCTGGAATGGTGCATGGTGGCCATTTCAGGTGATGGATTCACGTATGTTGCCGGAATATGGGCTAAAAAAAATGTATATGTTTCGCATAATTCGGGGGCCAACTGGTCAAACTCTCCGGATTTATCCAACGATACATTCTGGATGTCAGCAGATCTGTCGTACAATGGTCAGATTGTTTATGTGTCAACCACAAATAGCCTGTTAGGTCCTTTAAAATCAACCGATGGTTTGGCAAGCTGGAGCGAAATGACTGTAGGAAATACCTCTGCTGCTCACCGGGGTATTTCCTGTTCCTGGGATGGGCAAACCCTGGCGTTGGTTTTTTATGATGAACAAAAAATCTATTATTCGACCAATGGCGGATCAACATGGAATACTCATTCCATACCCCCAAACCCTGCAACTGCTACTTTTGAAGGAACAGCCGTATCGGTGTCACAGGATGGCAGCACCATGCTGGCACTTACAAGTGATTATGAAATGGATGGGAATACATATTCAAATACCCCATACGGTCGTATATACAAGGCCGTTTTTCCTGAGAGCACACCTCCTTCGGCAGGCGATGGCACTGCAGCTAATCCTTACCAGATAGCCACACTCGCCAACCTTTGCTGGCTTTCGCGGACACCAGGTGTATGGGCTTCCGGCATTTTTTTTAAACAAACTGCCAATATCGATGCTTCGGCCACCATCAGCTGGGTTGGTGGTGCAGGGTTTTCACCTATAGGTTCAACCGCCAATACATTTAACGGAATATATAACGGAAATTTTAAAACCATTTCCAATCTCTTTATCAACAGGCCGGAAAGTGATGTTGTGGGTTTATTCGGATGGCCATCAGGCGACATCAAGGACTTGACGTTAGTGGCAGCCCATGTTACAGGAGGAGATTACACAGGAACACTTGCAGGAAGATTAAGTGGCAGAAGCAGCAATTGCCATGCATCAGGAACAGTGACAGGTGGAAGTGGCATTGGTGGCCTGGTGGGACAATTATATGGGGACTTAGCAACATCTTCCGCCAATGTTGTAGTCAGCTTTAATCAGAATGGAGCAGGAATCGGGGGCCTGGTAGGGGAATTCGCAACTTCCAATAAATTGCTTTCAAATTGTTTTGCTATCGGCAATGTGTATGGTTTTATTCCGGGAGTGGCAGAATCATCAAATCATGCCGGAGGTTTGGTAGGCAGGTTAAGTGGTGAAAATAACAAAATCGAAAACTGCTATTCGGCAGGGCTGGTAATTGGTAATCCTGCTGGTGATCGGGGAGGTTTGATAGGTAAAGCCGAAGTTTCGGCAACGGTAAGCAATTCCTTCTGGGATACCGAAACCTCGCAGCAGCCAACGAGCGCGGGCGGCACAGGAAAAACCACACTACTAATGCAAACCCAAAGCACCTTTACTGCCGCGGGATGGGATTTTGATATATACTGGTCCTTTGCCCCAAACAATTATCCCGCTTTAAATTATCGCCTGCCCACTTATGGCGGAGGCGCGGGCACCCTGGCATCCCCTTATCAGATAGCGGACTTTAGCCAACTGCACATGCTCACCTTGTTCCCAGACCAATGGGACAAATATTTTATACAAACCGCCGATCTGGATGCGAGCGCCACAATGCCTCCTGCTTTAAGCATTGTTTTAAACCCTATTGGCGATAATTACACTCCTTTTTCAGGAACATACGACGGGCAAAATCATACGATCGATCAGTTATATCAATTGGCCTCCGGTTTAAGCTCATCAGGCTTATTTGGCAGCGCAAGCGGTGCTACATTAAAAAACATCCATATAACAAATGCGCTGATAGGAAGTATATTTGGTTCAGGCTGCCTGGCAGGTTCGGCATCGTCAACCGTCTTCAGCAATTGCCATGTAAGCGGAACTGTAGCAGGAATTTTAATATGCGGAGGCTTTATCGGCTCTTCGATGAACAGTACTTTTACGAAGTGCAGCGCCAATGTTACGGTAACGGGCAGTTCTATGTTCGGCCCCACAAACATGGTCCACTTAGGCGGCTTTGTCGGGACCGTGCAGGGTAGCAGCAGCTTTACCGACTGCTATGCCAGGGGGGCAGTAAGTGGCTATCAGATAGGCGGTTTTGTTGGCGGGGTGGATATAGGTTCCACTCTTATGGGAGGAAATCAACCTATCGACCCTGGCATGGGCTTCACGCTCAACAATTGTTATGCGGCCAACACGCTAACGGTAGCCGAAGGTGGTTTAAAAGGCGGATTGTACGGGCAGAACACCTATACCGGCTCTGCCATCACCATCACCAACTCTTTCTGGGACCAGGGACTGGCTGGCACTACCGGTGGTTTTGTGGGCGGTAGCGGCAAGAGCACTGCCGAAATGAAAACGCAGAGTACCTTTGCTGATGCCGGATGGGATTTCGCCACACCGGTTTGGGCAATTAATTCTTCTGATAATGATGGCTATCCTGAAATCACAGGACTGACAGCCACGATTGGCATTGCCTGGACGGGTGCCACTTCAACCGACTGGAATACCGCCGCCAACTGGGGCAGCAACACTGTGCCCGATGCATCGGCAAATGTCACCATTCTCGGAGCTGTTAATCAGCCGGTTGTGATGACAGGCGGTTCGGCCGATTGCTTTGACCTTACCGTTAACGACGATGCCAGCCTTACGGTACAATCCGGCGGCTCGCTTATCACCAGCGGAACCATCACCAACAACGGCACTATCAACCTGCAAAAAACCATTAGCGACGCTCAATTCCACCTGGTTTCTTCACCTGTTTCAAATGCTATGGCCAACACCTTTTTTGGCGAATATCTGCAAACCTGGTCGGAACCTACCGCAACATGGTCGAATATCGAAGATCCGGCGGCCAGCCTGATTGTGGCAAAGGGTTACAGTTTATGGGGTGTCGCCAAAAGTAACCGAACTTACACCTTTACAGGTGCGCCCAACACCGGCAACCAAAGTATTGCCATCACCCACACCGAAGTTTCAGGCTCAGGAAATGATGGCGCTAACATGCTTGGAAATCCTTATCCATCGGCCATCGACTGGAATTTTCTGGATGACACTTACGGCGCTGTCTATTATTGGAACGGAAGCGCTTATGTGAGCTGGAACAACAATGTAGGAACAGGTTCACAGTTTATCCCTCCGATGCAGGGTTTCTTTATTGTGACCGCTACAAATGGCACTTTCAACCTGACAAATACCTGTCGGACTCATACCGGAGCTACTGGTTTTTATAAATCAGGAAATGAAAAAATCCAGGGCAATGGGCTGATCCTTCAAGCTTCCAATGGTTTGTACAACGATGAACTTTATTTACTTTTCGATGATGAAGCCTCCCCGGATTTTGAGCTGGAACATGATGCCTGGAAATTTTCCAGCACCACCACCGGTTTATCGCAGCTATGGTCAGTTTGCAACGATGGCAACCTCAGCATTGATGTAAGGCCCAACCAGGAGACCATCCAGTTAGGTTTTGCCAACGATCAGACGGGGACTTACAGCATCTCGGTAAAAGAAATGGCCGGTTTAAACAAAGCCACGCTCGAAGACACCAAACTCAACATCTTCCACAATCTGCAAAACGGAAAATACGAATTTGCCTGGGATAAAAACGACACCGAAACCCGCTTCAAACTCCATTTAAACAGCGTTGGAATTGAAGAAACTCCTGCCACTGCCGCTAATCTCTGGATTTCCGGAAACTCACTTTACATCAGCGCACCAAAACTTTCCGGACAAACCGGTTTGGTGGAAGTTTTTAATACCTCCGGCCAAAAGCTGTTGTCGAAATCGCTGGTTTTAGATGAACTCACAACGCTGGAATTGAATTTAAAAGGATTTGTGATTGTGAAACTCACTTCGGGACAAAACGTAATGACAACAAAAGGGATTTTGATGAAATAAAAATGCGGTTTCAAAACGCAGTCAGGTCTATCGACGCTGACAGGTTTTAGGAAACTACAGACCCGTCGGCGTCCGCCAGCCGGCGGACCCGACGGAGTCTAAAAAACAGAAAATATAAAAACAATTTTAAACAAAATTTACGATGAAAAAATTAATGGTTCTTTCAATTTTACTGATGATCAGTGGACTGGCAATAATGGCACAAGCTCCTCCAACTCCTCCGGTTAACGCTAACGAAGGCGGCGGTGGTCCTGTAGGCGGTGGCGGCGCACCCATCGGTAGCGGAATTGTTTTATTAATCGCGCTGGCAGCGGGCTATGGTGGGAAGAAAATTTTTGATGTAAAGAAAAAGTTAGCCGAATAGACGTTTCTAACTTGCCAGGCGGAATTTGTTATTCCGCTTCAACAAGAGTTAAAGAATTTCATTCGTATCAGGTAATATAACATAGTTCATGGGCGGCATTGCAAATGCCGCCCAGCCGGGGAACCAAAACGCTGTCAGGTCTAGCGACGCTGACAGGTTTTGGAAAGCTCTGACCTGTCAGCGTCTGCCAGCTGGCGGACCTGACAGCGTCTAATCAACAGAAACCCCGCCGGGTCTTAGGACACCGGCGGGTTTCGTTATCCCAAACCCACAGGCTAAGCGGCCCGCCAACTGGCGGACCGCTTAAAAACTGGTTGAATTTGAAATTCATTCTTATTATCAGGTTTGTGGGCGGC
>CAJATL010000403.1 GCA_903944895.1 uncultured Bacteroidota bacterium | reverse complement strand
AGCTCACGCCGAAGTCTGGCGGACGCTGACAGGTCAGTCATCAGGGTTCCGAACCCTTCGAGGGTTCGGAACCCTTTTGCTGCAATGGATGGGACGCAATCCCCGGCCGGGCGGCATTTGTAATGGCGTCCAAAATCCTGGTTTAACAGGAAGGAATTTCAAGTACAGCCTTGTTTAAATCGGGCCGCCAGTTGGCGGGCCGCTTAGCCTGGGGTAAAACTTCTTCAATTTTCAGTCATTTTATCTTAGAGCTACCTTAGAGGATAGTTAGAGGAAGAGCCGGGTGGCGCGAAAAGATGAAGGGGAGAAAGGGAGATGGGGTGAAATGGAGATGGAGCGAAAAGAAGACGGGGTGAAATGGAGACGGGGCGAAAGGGAGAATGCGAAGAAAGGGAGAGGGCGGAGAAAAGGAGACGGATGGTTGGAATATCCTTAAAATGCTGTCAGATAATTATGAAGATTGTGCGGATATGTAAGTCCCAGTTTTTTCCGGAGGCGATAACGTGCAACTTTAACACTTTCGGGGGTGAGGTAGAGCAGGTTGGAAATATCCTTGGTATTCATGCCAAGTTTTATAAAAATACTGAGTTTAACCTCGGCCGGGCTTAGTTCGGGATGAGCCTGGGCAAGTGTTTGAATAAAATCGCTGTGAACCGCATCAAACGAAAGCTGGAAACGTTGCCAGCCATCCTGAATAAAATGGTTGTCCAGGTCGGCGATAATGGCGGCTATTTCTTCCTTTGGATGGGTTTGGTCGTCAGGAAAAGCCAATAGCAAGTCCTCCATCCGTTTTTTAAATTTATTCAGAAAAGCATCGTTTTTGGTAAGGTTCAGCGCACTTTCGGCAAGCTGGCGGTCTTTTGCGGACAGGGCATTTTTATGTTGCTCCGAAAGCAATAATGCAGCGTGGGTGCGGGCAAGCAATTCGACAGCAATAATGGGGCGGGTTAAAAAATCAACTGCACCTGCTTCAAGTGCTTCCCTGAGATTTTCGGGCGAAATCATGATGCCGGTGGCCATAATCACAGGAATTTCGCGGGTAGCTTTGTATTTTTTCAATTCACGAATTAAATCAATACCCGACATTTCGGGCATGTCCCAGTCGGTAAAAATAATGTCGGGCAAAATCTTTAACGCCAACTCCAGCCCCATTTTTCCACTGTTAGCCTGATAAATGACTAAATCGGGCCGGTTTTGCTCAAATATCGAAACAATAACCTGAAGGTTCTCAACAAGATCATCAACAATGAGTATAGTTTTCTCTTTCATGTATCTATAATTTTTTACAATGGTCGCATGGAACCCACCATGATAAACATTTTGCTGCAAAAGTAATATTTGCTTTTAGTTCGGTTCATTATTATCGGTTTAACAACGAATGATAATACTTTCTGTTCATCGAATTAACGGCCTGGAAAACTTCATCTTTCCAATCCTGTACATCAACATCTTTTGAGACCGGAATGGTTTTAAGGCAGGAATGGATTTCACTTACCGCATAAACATCGAGTTTCCGGAGTTTCTCCAGGTAAGGAGCAAGTTCTTCGAAGGCCGCTTCGCTTAATTTCAATTTTTTAGTTTTGATCGAAATCTGCTTGTTTTCAGCAATAGCATCATCGCCTTCGGTTTTTTTCATTAAAGGGAGGGTAAACCAAAAAACGGACCCCTCTCCTACCCCGGAAGTTACTCCAATGTTTCCACCGTGTGCTTCGATTACCATTTTACTAAATGCCAGGCCTAACCCGGTAGAACCGGCCAATCCCGATTTTTTCTTTACAGTCTGGGCGAATTTATCAAAAATCAGTGGCAAAATCTGTGGGTCAATGCCATCGCCTTTGTCGGCAACTTCAACTTTAAGCCAGCCGGGTTCTGATTCCGCAAGGACGATAGCTATATTTTCGCCGTTTTTCGAAAACTTGATGGCATTGGCCAAAAGGTTGGAAAATACCCTTAGCACCAGCTCGCTGTCGGCATTAATGATAAAGTCAGCTTTTGAAATAATATTAATATCCAGATTTTTTTCCTGAGCTAACAACCGCACTTCGTTGCAGGCTTCGACGGCAATTTTGCTGATATTTATGGCTTCTTCCCTGATTTTTAATGTGGTATTTTCGTATTTGTACACATCTAAAACATTCATCACCATGTTGAGCATTGCCCGTCCGTTTTTTTCGATGATTATCCTGGCTTTCTCAGGATTTTTCTCCATATATTCGAGGTTAATAATGGTGTTCAACGGGTTTTTCAGGTCATGAATAACCATTCCGGTCATGGCCTCCTGAAAATCCGACAATTCATGCAATTTTTGATTTTTGGATTCCAACTCTGCTGATTGCCTGTTGATTTCCTCATTTTTAAGAAACATCAGGCGATTGATTTTTTTTAGCTTCAACTGTGTAAAAACAACATACGCCAAAATCAGAACAACCAATACGATACCGGCCAAAAGGAAATTATTCTCTCTTTTCTCCTGACTGATCATAAAGTTTTGCTCGGCAATACGTGCCTCTTTCTTGTCTGACTCATACCGGGCATTCATCTCGGCAATAAGCCTGTTCTGGGTTTTTGCATTCCGCTGCCACTTCAGGTTTTGCTGAATTTCGAGATAATTATAGGCTAGGTTGTAATTGCCTGTTGCCGCATAAGCCTTTGCCAGACATTCGGCTGCGGCCTCGATCTGAATTTTATTTTGGGCTTTCCCTGCAGCCTCATCTGACTTCAATGCATACGAAAGTGCATTTGAAAAATCATTCATAGCCAGGTATGTCTTTGATAGATTGTTATAGAGGTTAGCCTCAATTAAAATGAAACTTGTATCTGTAATTTTTTTTAAAGCTTCCTGTAAGTAATCAATTGCCTTCTGATAATGACCCTGATTGCGTTGTGAAGCCCCCATGATTTCGAGATTGCTGATCGAAATACTCTCGTTTAGCTCTGGCTTTAATACCCTTTGTGATGAATCGATGTACGCTTCGGCTAACTGATATTTATCTATCTCAAACCAGACAGCAGCCATACGGCTGAAAATATAGGCCTTCATGTTCTCCATTTCCGAAATATCCCCGCAATGGGCAGCCTCGCCGAAATACTTGATAGCAGCTTCATAGTGACCAAACATCCTGCTTTTTTCAGCAACCAGAACCAACAAGTTAACCTTGTGTGCCTTGTCTGCTTTTTTATCGAAAAAAGCAATTGCTTTTTGCGCCTGAACAATAGCTTCTTCCCTTCTGTCGGTTTCATAAAGCGCCGAAACCAGGTTGTAGCATCCCTGGAAATACCCTTCGGCATTCTGAGATTCCAGAGCAGCTTGTTGGAGTTTATCGGAATAAAAAATGGCTGAATCTGAATTTTTGGAAGTCCAGTACTCCGAAAGGATAACCAGCGCCGGAATTTTATCCTTAGCGGTTAATGCTTTTTCAACCGAAATGCGCAAACTATCCGGGTTTTCACTTTTGACTGATGTCACGAAAAGTAAAAAAAATGCAAGCCATAAATATCTAACCATACCAAAATATTTTCTTGTGCAAAAATAGCATAAATCAGGTGCATCGAAGGCCTGGTGGTTTTGTTGTGATGCGCTGATTTTATGATCAAAAAACGGATTTTTCTTCACGGCAGTGAATTCCTGAATAAAATCAACGGCGGGTGATACCTTTGTCTGCGCTGGTTCATTTTTTATATAGATTTGCAGGAAACTAAAAAAATCATGTTATGAAGTATTTACAGCTATTCCGCCACTTTCGACCGATCTCGTTATTACTATTTTGTGCCTTACTAATCTTCACCCGGACTATCGATGCTTACGGCCAGCATACAATTGATATCCAGGAATCAAACGGTGTAAAAATCGTTAAACTTAAATCAGGGTTGAATGATGTTGCCTCCATTCCGGTAAGCTTTCCAGACTTCTTAAATTCTGGAAATTCAGACCCGCTGGAATCTTCAGATGGTATCTTACCAAATCCAGACTGGACGCTAAAGTTTACTGCTGCCGGAAAAGTTTTCAAAGATATTTCGTTTGTCGACGGTCAGATTGGGTATATCGTAACAGAACTGGGATCGGTTTACAAATCGACAAATGGAGGTGATAACTGGAGTTCGGTATTAAATCTTGGTTTTCCGTATTACTGGTATGGTGTGGATGCTTTGTCTGCCGACACGGTGGTAATCTCAGGTTTCAATAACCAGGCTGCCATTACGAATGGAGTGGTTAAATGGACCTTTGATGGTGGCACTACCTGGAGTCCTGATATTAATTTGATCATTCCCGTAACTGCCGTAGGATGGCTCGACAGGATTCACTTTTTCAATGCCGACACGGGTATTGTGATAAATTCCTTTTCGGGTGGTTGCTGGTACACCAACAATGGAGGCAAAGATGTTGCGTCGTGGTCGTACGTTCCTGTAAATCCGGATATGGCATGGTTTGCCGGAAATATTGATGCTCAGCCTTCTGGACGGGTTTTTGCAACCGGCGTTCATTTAGGTTTTAGTGCCGATTTTGGATCCAGCTGGGTAAGTGGGCCGTGTGCAGATGTTGTTTTTGATGGTGGAATTGATTTTCTCGATCTCAATAATAACCTGGGCTGGACCGGTGGAGGTCAAATCAGCTCTCCAGTAGCAGGTTGGATTTGCCGGACAACTGATGGAGGATTATCATGGTCTCCCAGATTAAATACTTTTCCATATCCGATCCGGGCTTTGCACTTCCTCGACGAAACGAAGGGTTGGGCTGTGGGTGGAAATCTTTACGAAGAAGCCGGGGGAATTTACAGCACTTCTGATGGCGGACTTACCTGGACACAGGAAATCAGCACAACTGCTGAAATGTTTTCGATCGAATGTAAAACAGCGACAGGCGATTCGACAGATTTCTGGTGTGTAGGATCTACAGGTGGTGGCGCCGGTTATACCGGCAAACTTTTTACGGCGAGAATAGGCGAAACGAGCACTGGTCTCCATCATAATACTTTTGTAGGTAACTCTGGCATCACCCTTCTCCAAAATTATCCAAATCCATTCAGCCAAACAACAACCATTGCTTTTACAATTCCATATTCCGGCAAAACTACCCTGAAAGTTTTCGATATTTACGGCAAAGAAGTTGCAATAATGCTGGATGGTATCGAATCTCAAGGATCCCAAACCATTCAATACGACAGAGGTAGTCTTCCCAACGGAATATATTACTATCAGTTGAATTCAGGCAATTGCATCCGGACAAAAAAGATGATCGTTAGCAAACAGCCTGCTGAGTAAATCATTTCGAGGTTTATTGAATTTTTCGTTTCATCCAGAAGATTATGTAAACGAAACCAAGAATTATTCCTCCAGCTTTTTCCCTACTTCAAAAACCTTCTTTCCGCCATAGCCAGCAGCCAGCGCGATTAATAATACAATCCCGCTGCCAATGGGTGCGCCGCCACCCCCAACGGGGCCACCGTCTTCATTAGCGTTAACCGGAGGAGGTGGTGGCGCTTGTGCCAAAAGTGAAAACCCGGAAATCATCAGTACAATCGAAAGCATTAAAATTTTCTTCATAGTTTGAATAGTGTTTACTTATGTTTTTTTCTGTTTTTTAGACGCTGTCAGGTCCGCCGGCTGGCGGACGCTGACAGGTCGGTTAGCTTCTAAAACCCGCCGATGTCGTTAGACCCGGCGGGGTTTGGTTTCTTTACTGACGCTGTCAGGTGCTGTGCACGCTGACAGGTCGGTTACTTCCCAAAACCTGTCAGCGTCGTTAGACCTGACAGCGTTTTATTTTATAAATTACTGTATCACCAACCTTTTGATGACCACATTTTTGGCTTTTTCAAACCTCAGGTTGGTTGCAGTTATAAAATCTATTCTGCCAGCTTTCTCTTCCTAAAATCAAAAACCTT
>CAJATL010000402.1 GCA_903944895.1 uncultured Bacteroidota bacterium | reverse complement strand
TCAACCAGTTTTTAAGCGGTCCGCCAGTTGGCGGGCCGCTTAGCCTGTGGGTTTGGGATAACGAAACCCGCCGGTGTCCTAAGACCCGGCGGTGTTTTTGCTTTTTTGACGCTGTCAGTGGTTTCGAAAACCTGTCAGCGTCGTAAGACCTGACAGCGTTTTATTTTATAAATTACTGTATCACCAAGCTTTTAACAACCACGTTTTCTGCATTCTCAATCCTCAAAATGTAAACCCCGGGCAGTACATCCTGAACATTAAGCTGGGTTTGATTTCTGGTTATGGCAAAGGTTTTTACCAGTTTTCCATCGGCGGTCATCAGGGTTCCGAACCCTTCGAGGGTTCGGAACCCTTTCATTGCAATATTCAAAACATCCTTCGCAGGATTTGGATAAATCTGAACATCGCCGGCAATTCCTGTTTCACCAATTCCAGTTGAGGATTCTTTGAAGTTGATGATTCCAGATTGACCTCCGTAAACATACAACCCATCAGCATTTGGGAAACTGGTATTAAATTCAGCAATAAGCTCAGTTTCCGTTTGTGTGGAAGAGTTGTAGCTTCTGAACGAAATGGGTTCGGTTTCTTCGGCTCCATCTTTGGTATCAGTTGTGGCATCGTTTCCATAAACGCTTAACAGGTAGTTCTCCCTTCTCCCATCAATTCCGGTGTAACCGATACAATTTCCAAAACTATCGAAAGCCCCTATAAAGGAAGCGTTTTCAAGCTTATTTACTGCCTCGCTGCTGATGGCTACAAAATGAACATCTCCGGTACGAACCAGGGCCCAAGGGCCATTCATTTCCGGCTCGGTGTTATCCGAAATTACTCCGGATTTTAGTCCTGAATAGGCAGGATACGTCAGGGTTACGGCCTTGTTAAAACTGGCAACATAGCCCTTTCCGGGTTCGAGGGTAGTCAGACTGAAAATTTCTCCCTGTGGCCAATAGAGCGCGTTTGTCTTAACATCGTACATGAAAAAGATATCGTTAAGCGGATCTGCAAATACCGAGTCAATTAAACAACCTTCATTCGACAATACCGGGATAATGTGGTAACCTTTGGCTAAATTGATGCTCCGGCTGGCTAATGTATCTCCCCGAACTGTAAATTCCTGGGCATTGTTCATCTTCACTTTATATCCTTTCAATGAATTCCAGTCGCCAATGGTGTTATAGTTTTGTGATGGCCAGTAAACACCATATCCGCTAAGCATTATTACGAGATTATTGGTGGTGATGATTTCGTCCATCATCACCGGCAACTCAGGAACTAACGGTTTAAGATAAAATGAAATGGCCGACCATCCCTTCGGGATATTGATAATCTGGATACTGAGCAAAACGTTGATAGTTGCTGTGTCGGAATATAAATCCGTAGCATCTTTTGCCCTGGCTAAAATGGTGTTTTTGCCGGGTTCGAAGGTAAGATCAATTGTCCAGGTATCAGTTCCTGTAGCGGTTTGCCAGGTTCCATCGTTCAGTTTAACTTCAACCAGGCTGAGATCGCCCTCGCCATCGTTTGCGGTACCTGAAATTGTTACCGGGTTTGTATATACGCTGCTGCCATCAGTTGGAGAGGTGATGCTGATTGTTGGGAAATATGGATCGTTTGCGAATTTATACTCGTAAGCACCCATGTCAATTATGCCGGCCAAACCGTCTGTTTTACTGATTTTTCGGGGATAACCATTGCCTCTGATATCAAAAGCTTCGGAACAATACACATTATTTCCTGCATCAGCACAGGGGGAATTTCCAAAAATCCTGAAGTCGCCGGTTTCGCTGCCGATGAAAAGCGGATCGGTATTAATATTATTGGCTCCGGTCATACTTCCTAATGCTGAAACATCATCGGTTTCATTTGAATAGTCCGAATAGTTTATATCGGTAGTTGTACTTTCCTTGACGAAAATTTGCTTTCCGACAACTCCATGATTTCCCGAAATAATGCAATTTTCTATGTCGGCATCACCTTCGTTGCATAATCCGCCTCCCTGGTACGCGTAATTATTAGCGAAAGTACAATTGATAAAAGTAACCTGCGACTGATTGAATGAGGCACCTCCATAAATTGCCGTGTTATAAACCAAAACGCAATTGGTAAGCGTAGGATTTGATTCTTCCTTGGAATAAATAGCTCCTCCACTGTAAGTAGTTTCGTTCTGATCGAAACCACATGAAGTAAAGGTCGGGTCGCTGTTTTCGTTATTAAAAATGGCTCCACCATCGGTGTTTGCAAAGTTTTTGGTAAAGCGAACGCGTCTAAATTCAGGATTGCTGCCTGAGTTATAAACAGCACCACCACGGTCGGCGGAATAATTTTTGGTAAACCTGCAAAGGGTCAAAGCCGGACTATTATTGATATTCATCATACCAGCACCATCCTTGAAATCGTTTTCGCCATTGGCCACGGCTTCCCTTATTTCAAAACCATTAAGCAATGATGATGAAGTTAAGCCAAGTCCATCGGGATGATAGAAAACGTGGTAGCAATTGTCGGTCGAATCGTTTGGCAGACCGATATTTCCACTTAAAAGCGATTGATTGTTTACGAAATCACGAAGGGATAAATCATAAGTTTCGACATCTTCGGTTCCCTCAAAGCATCCATAAATCGCAACCCCTGGCATCATCCTGAAGTGTTTAAGCCGGGGATTTGTGTCGCCTGGATCCATTCCATTCGCCGATGTTGGCGTATAAGTGCCGGCAGCAACCCAGATTTTATCACCATTTATCAGAGTTTTTTCAAGCGCTGATTGTAACAAATTAAAAGCATTAGCCCAGTCGGTTCCATCATTATTACCTGAGGCATCTTGTTTTACAAAAACGCTTTCATAAGCAGGGTCAATGCCGGCGGTCCATTCGTAGGCTCCCATATCAATGGTATTCTGGATACGTTCTTCTCCGCGAATGTCGGTAGTTTCGGAATTGTAAGTATTAAAACCGGCATTTACACAGGGAGAATTACCCCGAACACTAAAATCATCGGTTCCCGGATTAATAAAAGTCGGATTTGAATTTATCGAGGCATTGTTGACAATCGGGCCTTCAACATCCCAGGTATCGGGACCGTAGACATTGGCAAAGCAGGAATAATTTAAGGTTGTCGAAATGCCAGCAGTGGTTTCAATTTGATTTCCCCATTGTGTGGAAGTGTTACCCCAAAGGATTGAGTTATTTATAACATAAGTCCCACCTGAATTATAAAGCCCTCCGCCCAATCCCGAAGCATTTTGCGAAAAGGTACAGTTTATCAGCGTTCCGGTTGCTCCCGGAAGAATAATCATCCCTCCACCCCAGGTGGGAGATGTATTATCATGAACCAGACAGTTGGTAAGGATGATCTGGCAAGCATCATGAACCCAAAAACCTCCGCCACCTGATTCGGCGGACTGGTTTGTTTTAATTATGCAGTTTGTCAGGATGGAATTATTATTTAGGATGTCGAACATTGCACCACCATTTTTTGCGGTGTTTGCATCGAAGGTACATCCATCGAAAGTAAGCGTATTGGTCGTATTATACATTCCTCCTCCGTTTTCAGATGCCTGGTTTGTCGAAAATGTACAATTTGTAAAGGTCGGCGATGAGGCATGGTTGCAAACTCCACCACCTTTAATAGCTAAGTTTTCTGATATCATGCAGTCCGTCAAAGTTGGACCTGAGGATTCATTATACATAGCACCACCAAAATCTGCCTTATTTTTATCAATAGTACAATTGGTGAGCTCTGGTGCAGATGAATAAAAATTAAACACACCGGCCCCATAATACAATGCGATGTTTGATGAAATTTCGCAATCAGAGATTTTGGGTGATGCTCCAAAATTGGCGATACCGCCGCCCCAATGTCCATAATTCCCATTAATAGTGCAGTTTCTGATCGTTGGAGAGGAACCATTATTGCAAATCACGCCACCAATATAATTGGGAAAAGCACCATTTGCATTGCCTCCGGTTAGTTTAAATCCATCCAAAATAGCTTGATTTGTTAGTGCCAGAGATGCCGGATTAAAAATCACATGAAACGAGTTTTCGCTATTTCCTGTAATTGATAATGTTGAGCCACTTCCAGTAATTACATCATCATCAAGCAAATCACCACTCAAAATGGTTGGATTTGCCTCAATATCCCTATCACTCAAATCATCTTCATTTCCAACAAAGCCGCCATAGATGGCAACTCCATTTTTCATCTGCAACGAAATTGTACGATCAGCGCCTGTTGTTGGTTTGTACAACCCGGCTGCTACCCATACTTCTGTTACCAAAGGTTCATTGATTGCAGCCTGCAATTGAGTGCCTTCATAAGCATTGGCCCAGCTTAGGCCATCTTTCGTACCAGCACCCTTCTGAGTAACATAGCGTCGTGTAATAAAATTTAAGGTTGGTAAAGGATTCTGATGACCATTTAGGACAGTGCCGTTATAATCATATACTTTGAAATAGTAAGTTCCCGCTTTGACATTGGTGGTGGCTTTGATACAGAATTCGAGCTCCATTGAAGTTTTTGGCGTTAGTTCCGGCGAAAAATCATTATGAAAAACTTCAAACATATTTCCTGCTTTATAATTTGCCTGACCGCCCGTCAACTGTTTAGTGGTAGTAGCTGAATCTTCAAAATTACCGGATAAGCTGCATACAAAATAATTTGTAGCCGGGTCATTAGTAATCGTGGTATAATTAACATCGTCGGTTGAATAGCCAAGTACAAAAGTACTTGCGGTAGTCTCGTTTTCATCATCATTAAACATTTCCACTCCCAACCTGAAGTTTTCATAATTTCCCAGATTAAATGGGGTTTTTTCATCAGCTTTACATGTAGCCGTGGTTTCATTGCCATCATCGTTTCGCCATCGCCAATTGCCCTGGTTAGATGAAGAAAACGAAAGGTAACTGGAAAATACCAGTACCACAAGAATTGTAAATGTTTTAAAATTTTTCATACTTGCTCCTTTTTTTTAAAATTGTAAGAAAGCTTAAAATTAATAAAATAAAATATAATACATTCCGTATGAGTTCAAAATTTAAACGGCGACCATGGCTGGCAACAGAAACAGTAACAACTTCCGGTTTTTCCGAATCCGAAGCTTTTACAATTCGTCCTTTATAATCGATCAAACCCGAAATCCCAAGGTTAGCATTTACGGCAATATCGAGTCGGTTTTCGATGGCCCGTATCCTGGTAAAATAAAAATGCTGGCGGGTCAAAGCTGTGTTTACGAACCAGTTGTTGTTTGAAAGTAGAATCAGATATTCGGCTCCTTGTTCCCGCAATTTACTGGCTGTTGCATCCTGCAAAGATTCATTGCAAATCATAATCGCGATTTTTCCAAATTTCGATTCGATGGGTTGGGGATTTTTATTTTCAATATTTTCTCCACCGCTGTTCTGGTTAAAGAAAGGGAGCTGAAAAAGGGAGGTATTCAGAAATGAAAACAGCGGCTTTTCAATCCCGGCCAGCAATTCCGACTTATCGTACCTGCCGGCCACTTTTCCTTTTTCATCAATCAGGTAAGCAGAAACCGACGAATATCCCAGATTGGTCTTGTCGGCGGTAAAATATGAAATCAGTTGGTAGGAATCTTTGCCCTCCGATTGTTTAAGGATGGCCTCGAAAAAGTCGTCATTTTCCTCAAAGGTCCATGGAATAACGCTTTCGTTCCAGACGATGATGTCAGGTTGGATTAAAAGTGCTTTCCTGTTCAATTCCAGCAGACGGCCAACGTATTCGTTAAGTCTTTTTTCGTTCCATCGGAGCTTGGTTGGCGAATTATCGCAGATGAGCGCAAGCTTAACTTTTTTCTGCTCGTTGTTGCCAATGGTTTCGATCCTGATCCAGCCCCAAAGGTGTACAATTCCCAACATTGCAACGGCAAAAATGAAAGGCTTCAATTTTTTGTTAACGATAGCAAAAGCGAGTAAAACGTTGGTGGCGATGACGATCCAGGTGAGTATGACAACTCCTCCAAACTCAGCCATCTGAATAAAATAGAGGTTTTTGGCCTGGGTGTATCCCATAAAAAAGTAAGTCCATGGAAATCCTCTCATCAGAAATTCCACAACAAAATCTGAAAGCACAAATACTGAAGCAGCAAATACCGTCACTAACAAAAAATGGGGCTGCTTTTGTTTGTGAAATTCCACAGACCAGACAAAAACCGAAAACAAGAAGATAATTTTGATGCTGTTAACCAGAAACATGATCAGCCAGGCAACAAATCCAAGAAAAAGTGATCCGCCGGTGTAATTGGCCACCACAGCAAAAACCCAGTTATAAATGAAAGCCGACTGGAATAACGAGGTAATCATTGCTGCCAGAACAACCTTTTTGAAGTTGGGATTTTGTTTGAGGAATTAATAAAAAACTGGGACGAATCCTGTTAAAGCTAAAAGCCAGAAGAATCGATTTAAGGCCAGCCCGGTTAAAATACCCGAAACCATCGCCAACAAAATCGATGACCAGTTGTCGAAAACCCTTGAAGATAAACTATTTATTCCGGATTTTCCCATGTACTTAAAAATCAAAAATAGGTAAAAACATTACATTACTGCCAATCTGAAAAAACAGTGCTTTAAATGTTTGCCAAGAATCCTTGTTTTATTCTAAAGCAAAAGCCCCCGGAGTTAATCAAAAAAAACTCCGGATGCTCTATTTTTAAAGACGCTGCCAATCCGCCGGCGTTCGACTAATCCACCAACTGGCGAACAAAGTCTGGCAGACGCTGACAGGTCAGTCATCAGGGTTCCGAACCCTTCGAGGGTTCGGAACCCTTTCGCTGCAATAGAAGTGACGCAATACCCTGCCGGGCGGCATTTGTAATGCCGTTCACAAGCCGGATTCTAACACTTAATAGGATTGAATTTCATGATCAACCTTTTTTAAGGAGCCATTCCAAATTCCGCTTGACCTGGGCAGAAAACAGGCTGGCGTACCATTCCACCTTCTCCTTTCCATCCATGCCTCAGTGGTAAAACTTTCTTTATTTTTCTTACCTGTTTGCTTAAAGCTACCTTAGACGAACCTTAGACGAACCTTAGACCTATGTTGTCCTAAATCCGCACTAAAAATGCAGCCATTGTTAATTGTAAGAATTTTCAAATTGTCGAATTATCGAATTATCCTATTGTCGAATTATCGAATTATCCCATCGTCGAATTTTCAAATTGCCAAATTATCGAATTATCCCATTGTCGAATTACCACATTCTTCCCAAAATTGCACAATTGCCATCAAAAAACAGTGCCTTTTTCATATCAAAATCACAAACAAACTTCACTCAAATCCAGAGCGAATGAACAGCGAATTTTGAGTATAGGATGAGTATAGGATGAGCGAAAGATAAATGAAGCAAAAACGCCCCTTTTTTAGTCCATTTTCTGGTCAAAAAACGGGTCAAGTTAATTTTATGGGGAGAAGGGTATCTTTGCGGAAAAAAAGGCATGATGGAAATAGAGCTTGTTAGGTATTTTTTACCTGAAG
>CAJATL010000401.1 GCA_903944895.1 uncultured Bacteroidota bacterium | reverse complement strand
GGTATAGGTGATGGCAATACTTTGGTTGCCGGTGTTGGGCGTACCCGTAAAAGTGTATGTTTTATCGCTTTTGGCGATGCCCCATAAACTGTAACCCTTAGCCACAGCTAAGTTGGTAGCAGGTTCTGAGATGTTCGACCATGTTGCGGTAGGTTCTGACCAGGTTTGCAGATATTCACCTAAAAAGGTGTTGGCCGTAGCATTTGTAATTGGTGATGAAACCAGGTGAAATTGCCCGTCGCTGATGGTTTTTTGCAGGTTAATTGTTCCATTATTGGTAATGGTTCCGTTGGTAATGAGCGAACCGCCGGATTGCACGGTTAACATTGCACTGGCATTTACTGTGAGGTTGCTGCAACTAACTCCAGTTCCAGAAGTCACCACCGGGTAAGTTCCCAAACCCGAAGGAATAACAACATTATTTGACAATGTTGGTGCTTTGCTCTCATTCCAGTTGCCGGCCGTGTTCCAGTTGGAGCTTATTGTCCCTGCCCAGGTAAAATCTTCGCCAGGGGCAGGGCTTTGGGCATTGGCAATTACGTAGGGATATGATGAAGTACTTCCGTTTTTTATAGCCCAGATGGTTGTAAAATTCCATCCTGTAAAAGTAGCTTGTGTTTTCATTTCGGTGGTTGACTTAGGTGTGCCCAGATCACCATCGCTGGTAAGCTGACCAGATGATTGAACATCCCAAAAGGAGTTGGTAATTGTGTTTCCACCATAATCATATCCGGCAAAACCACCTGTAAGGCCTGAAGTTCCGGTAACTGCACCCGCAGCATAGCAGTTTTCTGTGTACAGATAATAAGTATACCCATAGAAACCACCGGCATAATCACCCCCGTTAACAGTAGTGAGGCTATAGCAGTCTGTGATGTAGCCATCATCTCCCCATCCTTCTCCAATAAAGCCACCAATATAATTGCCGGTTCCGGTTACAGAGCCTAAGCTATAACACCGATCAATGCTACCCGCGAAGTAATATAAGCCTCCAATAAACCCTCCGGAATTACCATTATCACCGACTGAAATTACTACATCGCTGTAAGAATCGCTGATTTCAGCAGATTCGTCAACATATCCTATTAACCCTCCAACATAGTCCGAAGAAGCTGTAACAGTGCCAGATGCACAGCAATTTGCTACTGAGCCATAATATAAATAACCAATCAGACCTCCAGTGTATGAAGAACCAGAGCTAATTGTACCATTAAAATAACAATTGTTGATTGTGCATGATTCAGCATATCCAACTAATCCTCCAGCCTCACCGGCGCTGGTGTTAAGAGTACCTGTTACATTGCAGTTTTCGACTTTTCCGGCGTTTAAATACCCAACCAGGCCACCGATATTACTTGTTTTGCCGGTTATATTTATGCCGGTTAAGCCTAAGTTTTGTATCAGGCCGCCATTCACATTTCCAAATAACCCCCCATAGTTGGTGTTTTTGCTTTGAAACAGGTTTTCAATCACATGATTCTGTCCATTGTATTTGCCTGTAAATTTGTTCGTGTTGTTTCCGATGCCCAAAAATCCACTGCCTCCATTCCATCCCGAAGTAGCTGCTGCATCAATATCTGCTGTCTGAATAAACACTGCTGACCAAATTATACTATGCTCAGAGAGAAAACGTAAATCCTCGAGGTTGGTAATCTGATATGGATCCAGAGTAGTGCCTGAGCCGGTCAGATCCACCACTTCGTGCCCGGGTGCCGGGCTTTGAGCATTTTGGCGAAGGTAGGGATAGGAAAATGCGGTAACTGCTTCGATTTCCCAAATGCCCGTTATTGTTGTAAAATCCCATCCGGTGAATGTGCCCTGGGTTTTCATTTGGGTACTACTTTTGCCAGTTCCGCCGTCGCTGTTATATTGACCGGTTGATTGATAATCCCAAAAACAATTGGTAATCACATTGTTACCGTCATTATATGCCACAAAGCCCTTAGGCTGGTTAGTTCCTGTAACTGCACCCGTTGCATAGCAGTTTACGGTGTTCAGATAATAGGAATACCCATAAAACCCGCCTGCATAATCACCACCCTGTACGGTTGTCATGCTATAGCAGTTTGTGACGTGTCCATTGTTTCCATTTCCGTAGCCAATAAATCCCCCGAGATTTATTCCGGTTCCGGTAACAGAACCTAAGCTATAGCAACGGTCTATGTTGCCTTGAAAAAGTGAACCTATTTCACCAACAAAGCCACCTGAATTCCCATAGTTGCCATTTGATAGAATTACATCACTGTATGAATCGCTCAATACTACTTCATTATCAACATATCCTGCCAGTCCGCCGGCAGGGTAATTGGTGGCGGTTAAAGTACCTTTTGCATAACAATTTGCAACTGTTGAACCGGAGGTTATTAATCCGGCAAGACCCCCAACTTTCTGTTTTCCGGTAATATTAAAATCCGACAAATGGATGTTTTTAATGGTGGCATTATTGCAAAATCCAAAGAGACCGATACCATTCTGAGTGGGTCTGTTTATATACAAATGGCTGATCGTATAATTTTGTCCATCGTACTTGCCGGTAAACATTGTGGTGCCGGTTCCAACAGGTGAAAAACCAAAATACCCACCGATATCATTAGAATTCCACACCGATGTAGGCGTGGCGTCAATATTGGCGGTTTGGATAAACACTGCTGACCAAAGAATGCTGTGCTCGTAGAGAAACCATAAATCATGCAGGCTGGCAATCTGAAATGGATCAGATATTGTACCCGAACCCGCCGGGCCAGCATCGTGTCCCGGCGCCGGGCTTTGAGCGTTTTGGCGAAGGTAAGGATAGGAAATGGCAGGAGCATAAGTCTCGATTGCCCAGGTGCCTGTCCCTGTTGTAAAATCCCATCCGGTGAATGTGCTTTGAAGTTTCATTTTGATAGTTGTTTTGCCGGTTCCGCCATCGCTGTTACTTTGACCTGATGTTTCGATATCCCAAAAACAAGTTGAAGGAATAGTATTGTCATAATCATAGCCGCAAAATCCACCAAAAAAGGAATCTGCGTTTTCTACATGGCCAGCGCTGTAACATTTTGACAATGAAGCGACACCGTTTTGCCCAACAAACCCTCCACAGCTACTACCACCACTGCAATTCACATCGGTTAAACTATAGCAATCTGTAATTGTTCCATTTGATGCGTATCCGACAAAACCACCTACAAAAGTCCCTGTAGATGTTACAGTGCCAAGAGAATACGAATAAGTTACATGGCCATCAGAAGCATTTCCTACCGAACCCACCAGTCCGCCAACTGTGGACCCGGGGGTTTCAACATCCAAGGTTGAAACACTGCCATTGAAATGAGCGTATGATAAATTGCCTTCCAAAGTACCAATCAACCCACCTATCTGCTCATTTCCAGCAACTGAACCAGTTGCCCAGCAGTTGTTGATTGAAGAAGTAGTACCCGTTGCATTACCCACCAGCGCCCCAGCGTAAAAACCAGTTATATTTACATTTTCCAAACCCAGATTTTGAATGGTTGCTCCGTCAGTTTTGCCAAATAATCCATGATTTATGGCGAATTCTGAAATCCGGTTCATAAAAAGATTTGAAATTTTGTGGTTTTGCCCGTTGTAATTACCCTTGAAGTTCGCAGGATCATTCCCGATCGGGCTAAAGCCATTCCCTCCGTTCCAGCCTGAAGTGGGAGTAGCGTCAATGTCGGCAGTTTGGATAAAATACAAACCCGCTGCCCAGTCGGCTGTAGTGGTACTTAATTCCAAAAGGTCGTTGAGATTGGAAATCTGGTAAGGAGCGCCAGAAGTGCCCGCGCCGCCGCTGTAGGTGCCGGCATTAATTGAGGCGCTGATAAGCGCCAAAAACAGAATAAGTGCATTTTTTTTCATACTTCTATTTATCTTCATGTTCTTTATTAAAAATTCTAATTTTTGAATTTATCGTTGATTAGTTTAAAAATATTTGATGCTCCAAAAGTAGGCTTTAGTTTTAGTGACTTTTTTTCAGCTCCTGAAAATCATGTCCAGATTGATAAATCTGAACAGGTTTTTTTTATTTTTATGGATTTTGACAGAAAACCGAAAATGCACAATCCGGTTTTATTATTGATTATTAGCGATTTGTAAAATCATCAAACTGGTGGATGGTAAAATAAAACAGGTTAATGGTTTTCAAAATTCAATTCTAATCGCGAGCTTTTGTAAATTTGCAACATTTATGAACTAAAAAATGACGATAAAAGCGATAATTTTTAATGTTTTTCTGATGATTTTCCCTTTCTATGCAATGGGAAATCTTACGATGGAGGAAAGAATTCGTTCACTCCAACATATTCACAATAGTTATCGCCACGACACCTTAGCAAAGATTTTGTACGATCTTACCCTTCAAAATCGGGAAACCGAATTAAGGTTTACAAGCGAAATCCTAAAAATGGGCGATAAACTTGACGACCTGAGTTATTTCATCGTTTTGCGGCACCATGCCCGTATTGCCCCTACCGGAAATCAGGCGCTTTTTGATTCGTGCATCACTTTTGCATACAATCATCATCTTGGCGATTACATCAGCAGTTTGTACATTTTAAAAAGCACCTTTTTTAAAGCAGATGCCATTTACGATAGCGCGATGATTTATACCCTGCGCGCCAGAGACGAAGCCATTAAATTTGATAATATCGAACAACAGGCCAATGTCCTGCACATCCTCGGAGATTTGTATTACAGTACCGGCCTTTTAACAAAAGCAGAATCATATTATAAGCAGGTTCAGCAAGTTAAAGGCAATGCCGATGTGTGGAATGACTGGCGGCGAAGGATTATCCGCAACAACCTCGGACAAATCGAATTGTTTCGTGGTAATTATTTCGGTGCAATGGGCTTTTTTAAAGAATCACGTCAGGAAATAGGTAAGAAGACCATTACCAGCATTGACTCTCTCGCGTTAGCCTACATTTATCAGATGATTGCCGAAACTTATTTGCGTCTTAACGAAAATAATAAAGCCGCAGCCTTTACCGATTCTGCATTGGCCATTTATTCCGATTTTGATGAAAAGAAAGGGCTTTATGAAACTTTGGTTTTAAAGGCCAATATTGCTCTTAGCGAGGATTTCCCCAAAATGGCCAGCAGTTTTCTTGAGGAGGCAATCAGAATAAATGGTTCTGATATTTTCGATAAGCTTGATAATTTTAAACTCCTGTTGCTGAGGGCAAAGATTTATCAACTGCTCAACGATACCGAAAATGCTGCGAAATACCTTCGGCAATATGTTGCGGCCAAAGATTCGCTCGACAAAAGCTTGATAACAGCCCGGATTCTGCAAATACAGTCAGAAAACGAATACGAATTTTTGAGGAGCGAATACGCTTGGATAAGAATCCAAAGGACTTTATTTATTTTGCTGACTTTAGCTGGGATAGCTGTTTTTGCTACAATAGTTTTCCAGTATTCAAAAATCAGGCAAAAAAACAAACGATTGGTCGAAATTACCGTTGATTTGACAAACCGAATTAAAAGTCCTCATTTTCAGGAAACAAACTCTTTACAAGATACCCCTGGAACCCACGATTTACAACCGTCCGACATAAAGCAACATAAACTGGTTGATGATTTTATCAGACTCGTAAAAAGCGAAGAGCTATTTCTGATGCATGATATTTCGCTTCAAAAGATTGCCGAAAAGCTTGCGACTAACCGATCTTACCTGTCGAAAGCAATAAATGCTGAATTGGGTCAGAATTTCTCTTGTTACATTAATAAACTCAGGATTGAAGACGCAATTCAATTAATTTCAGCAGGTAAGATTGAGAAATTTGGTATCAAAAGCATGGCTTCAGATGTTGGCTTTGTGAGCCGCACAACATTTATTTCCGCATTTAGGAAGCAAACCGGGATGCTTCCATCAACCTTCATCAGCAATTACTGGCAAATTGTTGAAGAAAAAAATCGCCTGTTTAATAATTCGGATTGTCAGGAGGATATTTCCGATAATTCTGAAAACGATTAAAAAAAATGCCATCAAATTGCGGTTTCTGGACATTTCTTTCCATAAAAAACTGATGAACACGCCTTTTCACGGGAATAACAATACGTAAGGAAATTTTGTTTTTCTAGCGCAAACCTATGTCGATCAATGACGTAGGTTTTTTTTGTTTCTTTTTGTTACGTAATTAATACGCATATTAATTACAATTTCGTCATTT